>JANOYK010000177.1:0-2740 GCA_031428855.1 Burkholderiales bacterium
CCGCCCTGCTGCCCGAACCCGCGATTGATGTCGATAAAGTTATTTCGGGCCGCAGCGGCTTCAACCTCACGCGCGAACAGCGCTTGGCGATTGAGCAATTCAAACCGGTGCCGCCTGGTTCGAACGCCTCGGTTGCGATCATTTTGCTGACCGACGGCGAGAGCAACACCGGCCCCGAATTGCTCACCGCCGCCAAGCTCGCGGCCGAGCGCGGCGTGCGCATCTACACTGTCGGCATCGGCACCAAACAGGGGGCCACACTGAGTGTGGACGGCTGGTCGATGCGGGTGCGGCTGGATGAAGAAGTGCTCCAGAAAGTGGCCGACCTGACCCGCGCCGAATATTTCCGCGCCAGCAACGCCGGTGATCTCAAAAAAATCTACAAGCAGCTGGCCGCGCGCATGACCGCCGGGCGCGGCCGCACCATGGAAATCACCGCGCTGCTGGCGGCTCTGGGCGTGTTGCTCACGCTGGCGGCGGCGGGGTATTCGATGCTGCGCTTTAACCGGGTGCTGTAGGAGCGGCCGGGCCGCAGCCGCAGTGATAGCAGTAACGCCGGCGCAGCCCGATTTGCATCGCATAAGATATGCAGTGGATCGGCTCAAGCATGGCAGGCACACGGATGGCAAGACCCGCACCACACCGGCGCAGCACTTGCGCAACACCGGCGCAACACCGGCGCAACACCGGCGCAACACCCGCACCACACCGGCGCAACACCCGGGCAACCGGCACGCATGAAACCCGCACAACCGGAATGACCACAATATGCGTATAGCCATTTTGGAAGATCAGCCCGATCAGGCAGCGCTGCTCAAGTCTTTTCTCGATGGCAGCGGTCATGATTGCCACGTTTTCTCGGCTGGTCAGGCACTTATCAAGGCAGCGGGGCGTGAGAGCTTTGACCTGTTCATGCTCGACTGGGAAGTGCCGGACTTGTCTGGCGAAGAAGTGCTGCGCTGGGTGCGCGCCCATGTGACCACGCCGGTGCCGGTGATGTTTGTCACCAGCCGCGATGCGGAATCCGATGTCGTCGCCGCACTCACGCAAGGGGCCGACGATTACATGAAAAAACCAGTCACCCGCAGCGAAGTGCAGGCGCGGGTGCAGGCACTGCTGCGGCGCGCCTATCCGCAGCAGGATGCCGGCACGGTCGAGGTCAATCAGTTCCGGCTGGACCGCAGCAACAACGCCGCCTCCATCGCCGGCACCGCGATTAACCTGACCCAGAAAGAGTTCGAGCTGGCATGGTTCCTGTTCCAGAATGTCGGGCGGCTGCTGTCGCGCGAACACATTCAGGAAGCGGTGTGGGGCCGGCGTGCAGTGGCGTCAGCCTCGCGCAGCATGGACACCCATTTGTCGCGTCTGCGCATCAAGCTCGATCTGAAACCCGAGACCGGCATCGTCCTCACCCCCGTGTACAACTACGGCTACCGGCTGGAGCGGGTCAACCCGGCGTGAGTGCAGCGGTGCCGGCATCTTGCGCCTGCGCCCACTCCACGCTCTCACGCACCGCCGCCGCTGCGTGACTGGCATGCCCCTGTAATGCTTGGTGGATGCGGTTGTTGGCGGCATAGCCTTCAAGAGTGGCTGCTGGAGCGTCTCGCAGCGCATTACCCAGCGCAATCGCAATGTTCGATAGCCATTTGGTGTAGCCGATCCGCAGGATCGCGCTGCCCGCCATGCGCTGTTTGAATTGTTCTTCGCTCCAGGCAAACAGGTCCAGCAGTGACGTCTGATCCAGACCGTTGCGCACCGCCAGAAAATCAGGCTCGTGCGCCGCTTGCGCAAACTTGTTCCACGGACAGGCGAGCTGGCAATCATCACAGCCGTAAATACGGTTGCCGATCAGCGCGCGCAGCGGCTCGGGAATCGCGCCTTTGAGTTCAATCGTGAGGTACGAGATGCAGCGCCGCGCATCGAGCTGATAGGGGCCGGTGATGGCACCGGTCGGGCAAGCAGTCTGGCAGGCGAAGCAAGTGCCGCAATGATCGTCCACCGGCGCATCCGGCGGCAGTGCGAGATCGGTGTAAATCTCGCCCAAAAAAAAGAACGAGCCAGCCGAGCGGTCGAGCAGCAGCGTGTGCTTGCCGCGCCAGCCGATGCCGCTTTTCTCCGCCAGCGCCACCTCCATCACCGGGGCGGAATCGGTGAAGACGCGATAGCCGAATTGGCCAATATCCGCGCGTATCCGGTCGGCCAGTTTTTGCAGCTTGTTGCGCAACACCTTGTGATAGTCGCGCCCGTGCGCATAGACCGACACATAGGCGGTACCCGGCTCGGCCAGTGTTTGTTCAAGCTGCTGCGGCGTTGCGGACAAATAATTGATGCGCGCCGTGATGACCGACTGCGTGCCGGGAACGAGTGATGCCGGGCGCGTGCGCAGGCCGGTGCCGCCGGTGCCACCTGCACCACCCACGCCACCTGCAGCGCCCACGCCACCTGCACCACCCGCGCCACCCACGCCAGCCGGTCCATGCCGCGCCATATAATCCATTTCACCGTGATGCCCGGCGGCCAGCCACGCAGCCAGACCCGCTTCGGCCCCGGGCAACTCCACTCCCGAAAATCCGATGGCATCGAAGCCGAGCTCGCGGCCATGCGCACGGATGGCGACCTTTACCCGATCGGTTTCGTCTCTGCCCAATGTCATCAGCCCATCATACCCACGCTGCGCCGCCGTCTGTGTGGACCCTGCCTGGCGAAGACGCGACCCTCGCGCTCGGTGCCGCATTGGCCG
>JANOYK010000178.1:0-3773 GCA_031428855.1 Burkholderiales bacterium
CGCGCGCAGGCCGTGCATGAACTCAGGGGTGGCGCAGTTGACGCCGCCTTCGCCCTGCACTTGTTCGAGCATCACGGCGGCGGTGTTGGGGTTGATGAGTTTTTCGACCGAGGCTAGATCGTTCATTTCCGCTTTCGGAAACCCCGGCACTTGCGGCGCGAACATTACGTCCCAGCCGGGCTTGCCCGAGGCCGACATGGTGGCAATGGTGCGGCCATGAAAACTGCCCACGGTGGTGATGATCTCGAACGCGCCGCCCTTGTGTTTCTTGCCCCACTTGCGCGCCAGCTTGATCGCGCCTTCATTCGCTTCGGCACCGCTGCTGGTGAAAAACACGCGGTGAAAACACGAGTGCTCGCACAACAACTGCGCCAGCTTGATCGAGGTGTCGTTGTAAAACGCCGGACTCGGCGTAATCAGCTTCGGCGCTTGCGCTACCAGCGCGTCAGTAATCACGCGCGGCGAATGCCCGAGTGAATTGACCGCCCAGCCCTGCACGAAGTCGAGATATTTTTTGCTGTTGTGATCCCACAGCCACATGCCCTCGCCCTTGACGAACACCAGCTCAGGCCGCGAGGTGATGTCCATCAGCACATCAACCGGAAAGTCTTTGAAATTCATGGCACCCGTCCTTTAAGCAAGTAATGTAGGCAAATAAAAAATTGTTGCGAAACAGCAGAATACTTGATTTAGAGTAGTTGCTCAATCGCAAATAGCGTATGCTGCATAACAGCAATATGAGTCTTGACAGGGCTTCTGCTCCACCCCACAAAGGTGGCCCGCGGCTGCCGTCACGCTCTGAAAGGAAGGCATCATGTCACGTTTGGTTCATCAACTCACGCGCGCTGATCTCGACCGCATCACGCGCCATTTTCTCAAACTCGACGCCGAAGACCGGCGCTTGCGTTTCGGCTTCGCACTCGACGATGGCGGCATCTGCGCCTACTGCGCGCAACTTGATTTTGACAAAGGCGCGCTGTTCGGCGTCTTTGGCAGCTTTGGTGTCCTGGGCGGGCCGGACACCGGCCTTGAACTCGATGGCGTCGCGCACCTCGCGCTCTGGCGCGGCACCGGCGAGGTCGGCCTGTCGGTGCTGGCGTCTGCGCGCGGCACCGGCATCGGCTCGCTCTTGTTCGACCGTGCGCTGCTGCATGCGCGCAACAGCGGCGTGGCCGAATTGTTCATGCACAGTCTGCGTGAGAACGCGGCGATTCGCCACATCGCGCAGCGGGCCGCCATGCGCATCGTCACCGATACCAATGAGGCCGACGCCTTTCTGGAATTGCCGCCCGCTACACCGCTGACGCTGGGGCAGGAACTCTACGAGCAGCAGTGCGCGCTGATTGACTGGACGCTTATGCACCAGGTGGCGGTGCGGACACTGGCGGCACCGGCGGCAAAGACGGCAAAGACGGCAAAGACGGCAAAGACGGCAAAGACGGCAAAGACGGCAAAGACGGCAAAGACCGCAAAGACGGCCCGAAAGACCCGGACAGCTAGGCCATCTTCGACTTTGCCCAGGGCGGATTCTTCGAGAAGTAGGCGCGTATCCCCTTGAGGATGGCGCTTGCCATCTTGTCCTGATAGACCTCGTCGTTGAGACGTTTCTCTTCCTCCGGATTGCTGATGAAGGCGGTCTCGATCAGGATCGACGGAATGTCGGGCGCGCGCAAGACTGCAAAGCCGGCTTGCTCGACATGCGCCTTGTGCAATGAATTGATGCCGCCCAGTTCAGCCAGCACATGACGGCCGAGCTTTAACGAATCGTTGATCTGCGCCGTGGTCGAGAGATCAAGCAGCACGCGCGCGAGGTCTTTGTCGTGGGTGCCGAGATTGACACCGCCGATCAGGTCGGCATCGTTTTCTTTTTTCGCGAGCCAGCCGGCCGCCGATGAGGTCGCGCCTTTTTCGGACAGTGCAAACACGGATGAGCCTTTGGCGGTCGGTTTGATCCACGCATCAGCGTGAATTGAGACAAACAAATCGGCCTGCACCCGGCGCGCCTTTTGCACCCGCACATGCAGCGGCACAAAATAATCGGAGTCGCGCGTGAGCAGGCAGCGCATGTTGGGCTCGGTGTCGATTTTCTCTTTCAGGCGCTTCGCCACTGCGAGGGTGACGTTTTTTTCATAGGTGCCGCGCTTGCCGATGGCACCCGGGTCTTCGCCGCCGTGGCCGGGGTCAAGCGCAATGGTCACGAGCCGCGCGACCACCGGCCGGCCGGCCGGTCTGGTGTCAGACCCCGGCTCAGACCGGCTCTCGCGCGGCTCGCCCAATCTCCCTGATGGTTTGTCACCGCTGCCGCTTTTTTGCGTGTCAGCCGTCTTGATGCCGCTGTCACCCCGGTTCTCTGCTGTCGCATCCGGCTTGGCGTCAGGTCTGGTCTTGCCGTCTTTGGCAGTCCGGTCAGCACGCCCGCCCGGCTCGTCGATGCGCGGTATCAAATCAGCCGGGATTTCTTTTTTGTCGAGCAGCGCCATCAGCGGGTCGGGCGCGTTGACCGGATACAGATCGAGCACCAGGCGGTGGCCGTATTCACCAACCGGTTTGAGCGCAAACACCTGCGGGTTGATCTCGGCCTTGAGATCAAACACCAGGCGCACCACGCGCGGTTTGAACTGCCCTGCGCGCACGCTGCTGATGTAAGGATCGTTCGGGTTGATCTTGGCAACCAGCTCCTTCAATTTTCCCGACAGTTCGAGATCGTCAATGTCGACCACCAGCCGCTCCGGGTGTTTGATGATCTGGTGGCTGAATTTGAGCGGCGCTTCGAGCTCGAGCGTGACGCGGGTGTAGTCCTTTGACGGCCAGACCCGCACCGCGACGATGGATGACGCCTGCGCGAATAGCGGCGAGGACACGGCAAACAACAACGCGCCCGAGGCCTGCATGAAGCTGCGCCGGGTGGTGACGGAGCGGGTGTTGCAGGGGAGCGCGGCGGAGGTTGCGCAGGTGGCAGAGAAGGCGGCAGAGAAGACGGCGGCGTCAGTGCTGCCGTCGCACGCTAGGAGGGCGTGCTGATCGATGACGGGATGCGAAGTTCGCTTAAGCATGTGGTGCCGCGTTCGCTGCTTCCTTTGATCGAAACCTGCCTTGCGTCTCCATACACATTCAGGTGAATGCAAATATCGGGTGCCGGTAGGTCGCTGCCGGCTTTTTCGGGCCATACAACCAGGCAAATGGCACGCCCGTCAAAGTGTTCTTCCAGGCCCGCATCATGCCATTCTTCCGGGGTATTGAACCTATAAAAATCAAAGTGATACACACTATACCCAGAAATTAGGTAAAGTTCAACCAGTGTGTAGGTCGGGCTTTTGACCGGGCCGCTGTGGCCGAGCGCACGCAGCAGGCCGCGCGCGAGGGTGGTTTTGCCGGTGCCGAGATCGCCGCTGAGGTAAATCACCAGACCGGGCTGGAGCACAGCGGCCAATGCGGCACCGAGCGCGAGGGTCGCGTCTTCGCCAGGCAGGGTCCACACAGACGGCGGCGCAGCTTGGGTATGATGGGCTGATGACATTGGGCAGAGACGAAACCGATCGGGTCAAGGCCGCCATCCGTGCGCATGGCCGCGAGCTCGGCTTCGATGCCATCGGATTTTCGGGAGTGGAGTTGCCCGGGACCGAAGCGGGTCTGGCTGCATGGCTGGCCGCCGGGCATCACGGTGAAATGGATTATATGGCGCGGCATGGACCGGCTGGCGTGGGTGGTGCAGGTGGTGCAGGTGGTGCAGGTGGCGCAGGTGGCGCGGGTGGTGCAGGTGGCGCGGGCGGTGC
>JANOYK010000179.1:0-1555 GCA_031428855.1 Burkholderiales bacterium
TTCATGGCGCGCGCCCACTACACTGCGTTTATCCAAAACGAAATCCGCACATGGGGGCCGCTGATCCGCGCCGCCGGCGTGAAGGGCAATTGATGCGCAAATCCAGCCATGCCGGATTCGGTCTTCGTCCCAGCAATCTGCCCGCCCCGCCCATCAAGCTCCCCGAGAAAATCGCGGAGACTGGCTCCTGGAGCCGCTGGCAGGCCCATGCCGATGCGTTGCATGGCGCTGCCTCCCTGCGCGCTACGCGCCCTGCGAGCGAAGCCGCCTCCAACGCCGCGCGCCTGATCCTGCTCGACACTATCGGCTGCATGCTGGCCGGGCGTGAAGCGCCCGAGGTGATGGCGTTTGAAGAAAATTTCTCTGCGCTCGAATCCGGCCCCTTCACCTTTCCTGGTGGCAGACGCTTGTCGCTCAACGCTGCTGCGCAAACCGGCGCGATGGCCGCGACCTGGGATGAAGCGTGCGAAGGCCACGCCTATGCGCACGGCCGCCCCGGCGTGCCGGCCGTGGCGGCACTGTTGCCGCTGGCGGTGGCGAGTGATCGCGGCTTGGATGCGACAGTGGATGCGCTCGCGCTCGCCTATGAAGTCGGCGCGCGCGCTGGCGGCTGGTTGCGCATCAAGCCGGGCATGCATGTCGCTGGTGTGTGGCCCGCACTCGGGGTCGCGGCCGGCGTGGCGCGCTTGATTGGCCTCGATGCGCACGGTATCGCGCGCGCGATTGACATTGCCGCCTGCCAATTACCGGCGAGCATTTATTTGCCGGTGACCCAAGGCAAAACCGCGCGCAACACCTATCTCGCGCACAGCGCCTCGCTCGGCATGCAGGCAGCGTTTTCGGCGCAGGCGGCGATCAGCGCACCCGATGATGCGCTCGCCTACTACGCCGCCAATTTTTCAGCCGCAGCGCCCGATGCCCTGCCGGCGCCGCGCGAAGACTTGATTCTCGACGCCTACATCAAGCCCCACGCCGCTGTGCGCCATGTGCATTACGGTGCCGAGATGGCGCGCAGCGCACGCGAGGAATTGGGCAGCGGCGCGAGTGCGGGGCTGGGTGCAGGTGGGGGGGCAGGTAGGGGGGCAGGGGCAGACGGCACCGCCGCCAGCACCGCGCCACTCAGCATCAGCACCGCCGGCATCACCCGCATCACCCTCGCCACTTACCGCGAAGCCACCATCTACTGCGGCAACCGCGCGCCGCAAACACCGATCCAGGCGCAGTTCTCGCTCTCGTTCGGCATTGCCGCCATGCTGCGCTTCGGTGTGCTCGACGCCTCCGTCTACCGCCGCGAAAAGTTTGAAGACCCCGAACTGCGCCGCCTTGAAGCGCTGGTCGAGATCAACATCGACCGCGCGCTCGAAGACCAAGGCAAGCGCGGCGGCTCACTGATGATCTCGAACGGTTACAAAGACATCGAACGCGATGTGCGCGCGATTCCCGGTGATGCCTCAATGCCGTTGCCGGCTGAAGAAGTCGCGGCTAAATTCATGCGCTATTCGAAGGCGCGGGTGCCGCATGAAAAATCCTTCGTGTTCGCCAATGCCTTGCTGGC
>JANOYK010000180.1:0-4140 GCA_031428855.1 Burkholderiales bacterium
TATAATTCTTTTTATCAGACGCGGGGTGGAGCAGTCTGGCAGCTCGTCGGGCTCATAACCCGAAGGTCACAGGTTCAAATCCTGTCCCCGCAACCAAATTTAAAAAAAGGCCCGCTTCTGTGCGGGCCTTTTTCATTGCGGGGCTTGTTGTGCCCCACGCTGAGCGATCTTTCCAGTGCGCCTTTCGTTCTTGATCGGGCACTGCCATTGAGTTCTGTTTTTGTTCCATTCGTCTTTGTTCCATGCCTTGTATTAGTGCGAGCCTGCCATGACCGATACGCTTTCCGCCCCTCCCGTTTTGCGTGCCCCGTCGCTGCTGCCGCCGCGCGTCGGCTTTGTCTCACTCGGCTGCCCCAAGGCATTGGTTGATTCCGAGCAAATCCTGACGCAATTGCGCGCCGAGGGCTATGGCGTGTCGCCGTCCTACGAAGGCGCTGATCTGGTGGTGGTCAACACCTGCGGTTTCATCGACAGCGCGGTGCAGGAATCACTCGACGCGATTGGTGAAGCGCTGGCCGAGAATGGCAAAGTGATCGTCACCGGCTGTTTGGGGGCCAAGGGCGATGTGGTGCAAAAAACCCATCCGAAAGTATTGGCCGTGACCGGCCCGCATGCCACCGCCGAAGTCATGCGCGCAGTGCATCTGCACCTGCCCAAACCACACGACCCGTTTACCGATCTGGTGCCGCCGCAGGGGGTGAAGCTCACGCCCAAGCACTACGCCTACCTCAAAATTTCCGAAGGCTGCAATCACCGCTGCACTTTTTGCATCATTCCTTCCATGCGCGGCGATCTGGTGTCGCGCGACATCGGGCTGGTGATGCGCGAGGCGGAAAATCTGGTCAAGGCCGGCGTCAAGGAACTGCTGGTGATTTCGCAAGACACCAGCGCTTATGGCGTCGATGTGAAATACCGCACCGGCTTCTGGAACGGCAAGCCGCTCAAGACGCGCATGAACGACCTGGCTACTGCGCTGGGCGAACTGGGGGTGTGGACGCGGCTGCATTACGTCTATCCCTACCCGAGTGTGGACCAGACGATTGAGTTGATGGCTGAAGGGAAAATTCTGCCCTACATTGACGTGCCGTTTCAGCATGCGTCACCGCGCATTCTCAAGGCGATGCAGCGCCCGGCCAGCGGTGAAAAAAATCTGGAACGGATCGAGGCGTGGCGCAAGGTCTGCCCCGAGATCACGATCCGCTCCACCTTCATTGCCGGTTTTCCCGGCGAGACCGAGGCCGAGTTTCAGGAGTTGCTCGACTTTGTGGAGGCGGCTGAAATTGACCGGGCCGGCTGTTTCGCCTATTCGCCGGTCGATGGTGCCAAGGCCAACGCGATTGAGGGCGCGCTGCCGCAAGAGGTGCGTGAGGCGCGTCAGGCCGAGTTCATGCGCGTGCAGGAGCGCGTTTCGCGGCGCCGCCTCGCGCGCAAAGTGGGCAAGACCATCAAGGTGTTGATCGATGCTGTTACGCCCGAGGGCGCGACGGCGCGCTCGTCCGCCGACGCGCCCGACATTGACGGCAACGTGTTTATCGAGCAGCCGGCACGGCGCGCCGATCAAGCCAAACTCAAGGTTGGCGAGTTCGTCAGCGTCAAGGTGAGCGGCAGCGACGCCCACGATCTGTGGGGAAAACTGGCCTAGCCGATCAGCCAGAAACCGTTGGCAGACAAGGGGTTTGGCGGGTATAGGGGCTGACATCGGCCCGCACCAAGGGTTTTCGGGTGATGGTTTGCGGCCAGTGGTTTCCAGCCAATGGCCTGCCGGATGTGCCGCGGCGGACCGCTGCTTGGGCGACGTTGCTCAGCCTGGAGCGAAGTAGCCCAGTCTTGGGCGATAAATTTCGTCATAAACCTTTGAAACCGCAGCCATTTTCGCTATAATGCGCGCCGTTGTCTCGGTTCGCCGACCCTCGGCCAGTCAAGCGGTGTTTTTACCATTCAGCAGTTCTTGACGACGGCCCGGCCTACTGGGATTACGTCCATCCACTCCTCAGAGGAAACACCATGACCGTCGTTAACACGGCCGAAGTCATTGCCGCGCATCAGCGCGCCAAGGGCGACACCGGCTCCCCGGAAGTGCAAGTTGCACTTCTCACCGCCCGCATCAACGGCCTGACCGACCATTTCAAGGCCCACGTCAAAGATCACCACTCACGCCGAGGTCTGCTCAAAATGGTCAGCAAGCGGCGCAAGCTGCTTGACTACCTCAAGGGCCGCAACGCCGACAGCTACCGTCAATTGATCGACAAGCTGAGTCTGCGCAAATAAGCTCACAAACCAAATGCCTGCGGTGATTCACGCAGGCATTTGCGCTTGTGACTTGTGGCGCTGACCAGTGCGGCGGAGTGCGCTGGCTCGCGCGCTTGTCTGCGCCAATCCGCGTCAATCCGCGCCAATCTGTACCACCCAGCACGCACCGGTCTATTCCGGTTGTCGCAATGTTTCGATGCTCTCCCTGTTTTTTTTCATGCTTCTGTTCTGCCCGGTTCTTGAAGTTGGTTCAGGCAATCCGCTGATGCTGCGCGCGCGCAGCATCAGCGGATTGATCCGGCGGAATCTCTTTTAAGGAAACAACCTTGTTCAATATCCACAAAAAATCATTTCAGTATGGCCAGCACACCGTCACGCTTGAGACCGGCGAAGTCGCACGCCAGGCCAGCGGTGCGGTGATGGTCACCATCGACGATACCGTGGTGTTGGCGGCCGTGACGGCCAAGACCAGCGCCAAAGCCGGGCAGGACTTTTTTCCCCTGACGGTCGATTACATGGAAAAGACCTACGCGGCCGGCAAAATCCCCGGCGGCTTTTTCAAGCGTGAAGGCCGTCCCAGCGAAAAAGAAACCTTGACCAGCCGCCTGATCGACCGTCCGATCCGCCCGCTGTTTCCCGATGGTTACTACAACGAAGTGCAGGTGGTTTGCACCGTGATGTCGTGCAATCCGGAAGTCGATCCCGACATCGCCGCCTTGCTCGGCGCGTCTGCCGCCTTGGCCATTTCCGGTGTGCCGTTTGCGGGCCCGATTGGTGCCGCGCGCGTCGGCTATATCGATGGCCAGTATGTGTTGAACCCAACCAAATCGCAGTTGCCCAATTCGCGTATGGACTTGGTGGTGGCGGGTACCGAATCGGCCGTGTTGATGGTCGAATCCGAAGCTGATCAGTTGAGCGAAGAAATCATGTTGGGCGCGGTGGTGTTTGGCCACGACCAGATGCAGGCCGCGATCAAGGCGATTAATGAGCTGGTCGAAGTAGCCGGCAAGCCGGAGTGGGATTGGAAAGCGCCGGCCAAGGACGACGCGCTGATCGCCCGTATTGCCGCATTGGCCGAGGCTGATTTGCGCGCTGCGTTCCAGTTGAAACAAAAGCAGGCGCGCTCACAAACCATCGACCAGATTTGGGAGCGTGTGTTTACCGAACTTAAAGTCGGTCAAGAGGGTGGCCCCAATTCGCAGACCGTCAAAGACCTGTGCTTTGCGCTCGAATCCAAAATTGTGCGCACCCAGATTCTGGAAGGCGAGCCACGCATTGATGGCCGCGACACCCGCACCGTGCGCCCGATCAGCATCCGCAACGGCGTGCTGCCGCGCACCCACGGCTCGACCCTGTTCACCCGCGGCGAGACGCAAGCCTTGGTGGTCGCCACTCTTGGCACTGCACGCGACGAGCAGCGCATCGATGCACTGATGGGCGAGTACACCGACCGCTTCATGCTCCACTACAACATGCCTCCCTATGCCACCGGTGAGACTGGCCGTGTCGGCACGCCCAAGCGCCGCGAAATTGGCCATGGCCGCCTTGCCAAGCGTGCCTTGATCGCCGTGCTGCCGCGCCCGGAAGATTTTGCCTACAGCCTGCGCGTGGTGTCCGAGATCACCGAATCGAACGGTTCGTCCTCGATGGCGTCGGTCTGCGGCGGCTGCCTGGCCATGATGGATGCCGGTGTGCCGTTGAAAGCGCATGTGGCCGGTATTGCGATGGGCCTGATTAAAGAGGGCAACAAGTTTGCCGTCCTCACCGACATCCTCGGCGACGAAGATCACCTGGGTGACATGGACTTCAAGGTTGCGGGCACCACTGGTGGCATCACCGCCCTGCAGATGGACATCAAGATCCAGGGCATCACCAAGGAAATCATGCAAG
>JANOYK010000181.1:0-1520 GCA_031428855.1 Burkholderiales bacterium
GATTTGCGTCTGCCCGGCATGCTGTTCGCGCGCAGCCTGCGCTCGACCATCGCCCACGCCAACATCGTCCGCATCGACGCATCACGCGCGCGCGCCCTGCCCGGTGTCAAAGCGGTGTTGACGCACGAAGACGTGCCGCGCGTGCTGCACTACGGCTCACCCGCCCCGCGCAATGCATCACTCGCGTGTGACCAATACATTCTCGACCGCAAGGTGCGCTACTGGGGCGAGACGGTGGCGGTGGTGGCCGCCATCAGTGACGAAATTGCTGAAGAGGCGCTGGCCTTGATCGAGGTGGACTACGAGCCGCTGCCGGTGATGACCACGGTGGAAGCTGCGCTCGCGCCCGGTGCGGCGCTGATTCACGATGTGGGGCCGGGTGGCAATCTGGTGGCGCCGCCGGTCAAGATCAAGCGTGGCGATATCGACAAAGGTTTCGCCGAGGCCGACCTCATCATCGAGGGTGAATACGAAGGTGGCCGGCCGGCCCCGGCTTACATGGAACCGAACGTGTGCGTGTGTCAGTGGGAGCACGATGGCGCAGGCAACAGTAGCCATAACGGCGGCAATAACGGCAGTAACGGCGGCAAGCTCACCGTATGGCTCTCGACCCAAACCGCCTTCATGGCGCGCGGCATTCTGGCCGAAGTGTTGGGCCTGCCGCTCAATCAGGTGCGCGTCATGGTCGATCACATGGGCGGCGGCTTTGGGGCCAAACAGGATTTGTTTCAGTCCGAGTTTTTGTGCGCCTTGCTGTCGCGCGCCACGCGCCGCCCGGTGCTGATGGAATACACGCGCAAGGAAACCTTCCTCGGTGGACGCACGCGCCACCCGTTCAAGCTGTGGTTGAAACAGGGCTTCAAGCGCGACGGCACCATCACCGCGCGGCAAGCACGCGCGGTGTTCAACTCAGGCGCGTATGGTTCGCACGGGCCGGGCGTGACCGCCGTCGGCACCGGCGCGCTCACGTCACTCTACCGCTGCGCCAATGTGGAGCTTGAAGGCAAGTGCGTCTACACCAACGCACCGATTGCCGGCGCGTATCGCGGCTACGGCGTGGTGCAAACCTACTACGCACTGGATATTCAGATGGACGAAGCGGCGGTGCAGCTTGGCATTGACCCGGCCGAATTGAAATTACAGAACGCAGTGCGCGCAGGTGACATCGCGCCATCAGGGCATGCCATCATCGGGCACGGCCTGGAAGATTGCATCAAACGCGGCATGCAGGAAGTGGAATGGCAGCGTGGCGCAGACCGGGTCTCAGACCGGGTTTCAGACAACCCTACCGCCAAGACCCGCTCCCACCAACGATTTCAGGCCGACTCACTTTCCAGCGCACCGGCCAGCGCACAGTGCGCACTGCGCTATGGCCGCGGCATCGGCTGCGAAATGCATGGCTCCTCGGCCTACCCCGGCATCAAGGAGCAAGGCAACGCCATCGTCAAACTCAACGAAGACGGCAGCGCGATGTTGCTCACCGGCACCGCCGGCCTTGGCACCGGCGCACACACGGTGCT
>JANOYK010000182.1:0-2940 GCA_031428855.1 Burkholderiales bacterium
GGAGCGTCAGGCCGCAGCGCCTGGCCAGAAGCGCGCCTTTACCGGCGGCGCACGGCGGCGTTAACGCGCCGCGTGTTGGCCTCGCCCGGCGCCCTGGTGCCGGGCAACACGCGAAACGCACTGCGTTTCGCGTGTGTCGCACCACTGATCGCCGCGACCGGGTTCGCGGCGATGTTGTTTCAGCGCTGCCATCCGCAACCCCGGCCAGCACCGGCACGCGCACGCTTCATGGATTGCTTCACAGCTTGATAGGCAGCGCCCGCACCGGTTTGCCAGTCAGCTTCAGCAGCGCATTGGCCACGGCCGGTGCAACCGGCGGTGTGGCTGGCTCGCCCACCCCGCCCGGCACCTCGCCCGACACAACAATGTAGGTCTCCACGCGCGGCGCATCGGGCATGCGCAGCATGGTGTAGTCGTGGAAATTTTTCTGTTTCACCGCACCGGCTTCGAGCGTGATTTCGCCGTAGAGCGCCGCCGTCAGGCCGAACGCGATGCCCGATTCCATCTGCTGCTCGACGATGCCGGGGTTGACCACCACGCCGCAATCAATCGCACACACCACGCTGTGAACGCGCGGCCGCTGGTCTTCAATCGACACCTCCGCCACTTGCGCGACGATGCTGCCGAACGACTCGTGCAGGGCGATGCCGCGCGCACGCCCCGGCGGCAGCGGCCTGCCCCAGCCGGCTTTTTCGGCGGCAAGCAGCAACACCGCTGCATGGCGCGGATGCTGTTGCAGCAGGTTGAGTCTGTAGGCCAGCGGGTCTTTGCCGGTCTTGTGCGCCAGCTCGTCGAGAAAATGTTCCGAGAAAAACGCGTTTTGCGAATGCCCGACCGAGCGCCAGAAACCGAGCGGCACCGGGTGTTGTACCTGCGCGTGGTCGATGCGCACGTTGGGAATTTCGTAGACCTTGTCGGACAAACCCTCGGCATTGGTTTTGTCTGGCCCGATCGGCGTGAAGCCCAAGCGCGCGGTCATGGAATGCATCACCGAGCCGCTGGCCGACACGGCGCGCCACCACACCGGGTAGCCCGCGCCATCGAGGCCCGCACTCAATTGCGCCAGTGCCGCCGGACGGTACATGTCGTGGGTGGTGTCTTCTTCACGGCTCCAGATCAGTTGCACTGGGCGGCCCGCAGTGGACTTGGCCAATTCGACCGCCTGCACCACCAGGTCCATTTCGCCGCGCCGGCCAAAGCCGCCACCGAGAAAAGTGGAATGCACGGTGACGTCCTGGGTTTTCACGCCGGCCGCTTTGGCGGCGAGCCATTGCGCCACCGTCGGCGCTTGCGTCGGCACCCACACTTCCACCTTGCCATCGTCACGAATTTGCGCGGTGCAGTTTTGCGGCTCCAGCGTGGCGTGCGCTAAGTACGGCACGCGATACTCGGCCTTGATCTCAGTCACCGCTTGGGCCAATGCCTCACCCATCTTGCCGCGCGAGAAATAGGTTTTTGCATTGCCGCCATCGAGCGCGTTGCGGTAGTCGTGAAAGATGGTGGCGGTGTCGAGGCCAGCACTTGATTTTCCGTGCGCGCCGGCTTGTGTATCCCACACAATCTCAAGCGCATCGACCGCGCGCTTGGCCTGCCACCACGTATCGGCAATCACCGCGATGCCGGTTTGCGCGCCAGCCCGGCCCGGCACCACTGGCCGCACTTCCTTGACGCCGGGCATGTGCTCCGCGCCGTTGGCGTAAAACTTGGTCCAGCCCGCGCCAAACACCGGTGCCATGCGGATCGCAGCATAGAGCATGCCGGGCAAACGCACATCGAGCCCGTAGGTGGCCGTGCCGGTCGATTTGGCGTAAGCATCCAGACGCGGCAGGCTCTTACCGATCAGCGTGAAATCTTTTGCGTCTTTGAGCGTGATCGGCAGCGTCGGCGTCAACCTGGCCGCAGCGGCGGCCAACTCGCCGAAGCTCGCCCTCATGCCCGACGCATGCACCACCCAGCCGCGCATGGTCTTGCATTCGCTGACGGGTGCCTTGAAGCGCACCGCAGCGGCTTGCATCAGCATGCTGCGCGCGGCCGCACCGGCCGCACGCATCGGCCCCCACGCGTCCTTCACGCTCGATGAGCCGCCAGTAATCATCAACCCCAGCTCACGCCCCACCTTGCGCACCAGCCATTGCGCCGTGTCACGCGCCACACCGCGCTCATCCGGATGAAACGGCAGGCCATCGACAAACATCTCGACGTTGCCATACACCTTGTCGACCGGTGCTTGCTCACTGCGCACTTGCGACCAATCGCAACCGAGTTCCTCGGCTACCAGCATCGGCAGCGCGGTGTCGATGCCCTGCCCCATCTCGGCACGCGGCACCGCCACGGTGACGATGCCTTCACTCGAAATTTTGAGCCAGCCGTTGAGCTGCACTTCACCGCGCGCCAGCGGCAGAGTGGCCGACTCAGCATTGAGACGCGCACGCGGCGGGCGCACGCCCCAGCCGACGATCAGGGTGCCGGCGATGCCGGTGCCCGCGAGCAGAAAGGTGCGGCGTTTCATTTGGCACCCCGCGCGGACCGGTTGACTGCTGAAGCATTGGGTTTAGGGGCTCCCGCCGCACCAGCATTTCCAGAGGCCACCGGCGTGACAGCCGCTCCCACCAAGGGTTTTGGCAGCATGGCCCGCGCCGCAGCATGAATCGCACCGCGAATCCGCTGATAGGTGCCGCAACGGCAGATGTTGGTGATGGCCTTGTCAATGTCGGCGTCGGTCGGCGCAGGGTTGGTTGCCAGCAAGGCTGAGGCCGCCATCAGCATGCCGCTCTGACAATAACCGCATTGCGGCACCTGCCCGCTGATCCAGGCTTGTTGCAATGCCGAGAGCGTGCCATCAGCGTCTTGCAGGCCTTCAATCGTGCGCACTTGTTTGCCGGTCAGACTGCCGGCCGGCGTTACGCACGAGCGCACCGCTGCGCCGTCAACCTGCACCGT
>JANOYK010000183.1:0-1740 GCA_031428855.1 Burkholderiales bacterium
TTCGCTGCGGATTCGGCAGCGGCGATGCAGCACCTCACACCGGCTGCGGACTCTCGAACACCTGCCGCAGGTAAGCCAGGTAATGCGCGTCGTCGCACATGTTTTTATCAGGCGAGTCCGACAGCTTGGCGACTGGCTGGCCGTTACAGCGCACCATCTTGATGACGATGTTGAGCGGCGTGTAACCGAGGTCATTGGTCAAGTTGGTGCCGATGCCGAACGCGGTGAGCGCGCGCCCCCTGAAACGCTCGTACAAGCGGCAAGCCAGCGGCACATTGAGGCCATCGGAAAAAATCAGGGTCTTGGTGTGCGGGTCCACCCGGTTTTTGCGGTAATGCTCGATCAGGCGCTCACCCCAGTCAAACGGGTCACCCGAATCATGGCGCGCGCCGTCGAACAGCTTGCAAAAATACTTATCAAAGTCGCGCAAGAAGGCGCTCATGCCATACACGTCCGAAAGCGCGATGCCGAGGTCGCCGCGATACTCGCGCGCCCACACCTCGAACGCAAACTGTTGCGAATCGCGCAGACGCGGGCCGAGCGCCTGCGCCGCTTGCAGGTATTCGTGTGCCATGGTGCCGAGCGGCGTGATGCCGTGCTTTAACGCCAGCCAGACGTTGGAAGTGCCGGCAAAGTTGGGGCCGAGTTTCTGTTTCAGGGTCAGGATCACTTCGTCCTGCCAGATTTTGGAGAAGCGCCGCCGCGTGCCGTAGTCGGCAATCCGCATCTCCGCTGCGGGCGCGTTGAACTCCGGCTTGCCCGCCACCAGGGCAATTTTGCTGGCCAGGCGCGCGCGCCCTTCGGCGTAATCCGGAATTTTCTGGGTGTTGCGGAAATAGACTTGGTTGATGATCGCCAGGAGCGGAATCTCGAACAAGATCGTGTACATCCAGGGGCCATTGACGATGACCACAATCTCGCCGCTTTCTTGCGGCGTAATGGTGACGTACTTGCCGTTCATCTGGAACAGCCCGAGAAAATCGACAAAATCACTTTTGATAAAGCGCATGCTGCGCAGGTAGTCGAGTTCCTTTTCGCGGAACTTCAAGGTGCAGAGCGTCTCGATTTCCTCGCGTATCTCGGCCACGTAGGGGGCGAGCTTCACGCCTGGCGTGCGGCACTTGAAGCGGTACTCCACCTGCGCGCCGGGAAACTGGTGCAGCACCACCTGCATCATGGTGAATTTGTAGAGGTCGGTGTCGAGCAGCGAAGTGATAATCATGGTGGAAGTTTACGCGGCGAGAAGCGCCGGTGCGGTGTGCGCGGCAGCCTCAAACAGCAGGTCAGGATGATTGAGTGCGAGTTTTTTGCTGTCGGACAATGTGCGCCGCCAGCCGCGCGCGCCGGGCATGCCTTGATACAAACCGAGCATGTGGCGTGTAATCGCACGCAGCGGCACGCCCCGCGCGGTTTCGCGCAGCGCATACGCGTGCATGGCAGACACCACGTCAAAGCGGCTCAACCTGGACGGCGCTGCGCCAAAAAACAAGGCATCCACATCATGCAAGGCCCACGGCTCGTGATACGCGAGACGGCCGATCATGACGCCATCGAGTGATGGCTGCGCTGGCGCAGTTGCATCCGGCTGCGCCAGCGCAGCCACATCGAGCAGTGCCAGCGCGTCCTGATGCCGCGCAATGCCGCCGTTGACCACGATTGTCAGATGCGGGAAATCACGTTTGAGCTGCGCCGCATAGTCATAGCGCAACGGCGGAATCTCGCGGTTCTCTTTGGGTGACA
>JANOYK010000184.1:0-14558 GCA_031428855.1 Burkholderiales bacterium
CCATAAGAATGGCTCACACCAACGATCTTGAACGGCAATCTGTCGAAACGCGCTGCTGGAGCGGCTGAGCGGCGTGCGGGGTTTTAAAACAGCACGCTGACGGCTGGTGTGCTTACACCGCAGGTGTGCCACCCAACACCGCAGGTGTGCCACCCAACACCGCAGGTGTGGTGCCCAACACTGCGGGTGTTCCACCCAACGCCGCAAGCGTGCCATCCCATGCCGCAGGTGTACTGCCCAACACCGAAGCTGTGCCGCCCTACGCCGCAGGCGCGACGTTGACGCCGTTCGCGCCGTTACGCTCAATCAGGGCAGCAACCAGTCCGGAGGCTTTGGCTTCTTCCACAAACGCGCGCAAATACTCCGCGCCTGCATCGCTGCCCCCAGGGCTGCCCGCGCCCTTGCTGCGCGGCGTGCCAACCGCCTGCTGCACCGCTGTAAAACGCCCGTCGAGAATGCGCGAGCCAGGCAGCTTGGCCGCATCCATCACCAGACGCGGACGCAGGCCCGACAGCACGTCGAGTTTTTGGTCGACAAATTGCTGGAACGATTCTTCGATCGACGCGGCATGCACCAACTGCGCGTGCTTGAGATGGCGCGTGAGGTACAGCTCGTAAGCGCTGCGGTTCATCACCGAGATGCGCACACCGGGCTGATCGACATCGGCAATGCTTTGCAGCGGCGAGCCGGCCGGCACGAGGTAGGTTGATTCAATCTCCAGATAGGCGGCGGAAAAATTGACCACCGCCGCGCGCAGCGGCTCGATGGCGAAGAACGCGATGTCCCACGCGCCGCTATCGACTGCATCGGCCATCTTGCCCGGCACATCGTAGGGCACGAAGGTGACGGGCAGATCGAGACGTTTGCCCAGCTCGCGCGCGAGATCAGGCGCGACGCCGCGATAGTCGTTGCCCACCGGATTGGGGGCGATCAGCAAAAAGTTGGAGAGATTGAGGCCAACGTGCAGCACGCCAT
Source organism: Burkholderiales bacterium (assembly GCA_031428855.1). GTDB lineage: Bacteria > Pseudomonadota > Gammaproteobacteria > Burkholderiales > JAEUOS01 > CANJDH01. Next base: position 976 of record JANOYK010000184.1, read on the forward strand.
TGGGTGCGAGGGAGGACTTGGCAGCGGCGAGAGAAGAGGAGGTCATGGTTTTGAAGGAATGAGTGAAGTGGCGGGCGAGAGTCTAAGCGACGTGCCTGTCCGGCGCAATCGTTCGTTGCCTACATGTTCGTTGGCTACACGCAGGTTTACCCGCGTGTCCGCGTCAACCCACGCTCCACACTTGCTCAATCAACCTTCGCGCCAGCATCCTTGATGATGCGCTGCCACTTGACCAGCTCGCTTTGCACGTAGCGGCCAAATTGAGCGGGGTCCTGATTCTGGCCCAGATCAACGCCCTGCTCCTGCGCGCGCGCCCTGACATCGGCTTCGCGCATGATGCGGTTGAGCTCGGCATTGAGCAAGGTGACGGCGGCGCGCGGCGTGCCGGCCGGTGCCCAAAAGCCGAACCAGCCGGTCACCTCGTAGGCGGGCAGCCCGGCTTCAATCATGGTCGGCACCTCCGGCAGACTGGCAACGCGCTCGGCACCGGTCACCGCGAGCGCGCGCAGCTTGCCCGATTTGATGTGTGGCTGCATCGCGATGATGTTGTCGAACATGAAAGTGACGCGCCCGGCCAGCGCATCGGTGAGGGCCGGCACGTTCGATTTGTAGGGGATGTGGGTGATGTCGATCCCCGCCAGTTGCGTGAACAGCGCGCCGCACAGATGGCTGGTGGTGCCGTTGCCGCTTGAGGCGAAGTTGTATTTTTTTGGATTGGCGCGCGCCATCGCGATCAACTCACCCACCGTGTTGGCGGGCACCGATGGATGCACCGTCATCACAAACGGCGTGGTGCCGCCGCGCGCGAGCGGCTCGAAATCTTTCACCGGGTCATACGCCATCTTGGCGTACAGGTTGGGCGCGATGGCGTGGGTGCTGATGCTGCCGAGCAAAATCGTATAGCCATCGGGCGTGGCACGCGCCACGCTGGTGGTGCCAAGGGTGCCGCCGGCCCCGGCGCGGTTGTCCACCACCACCGGCACCTTCCACGCTTCCGACAATTTCTGCGCGAACATGCGCGCCATCACATCGGTGCCGCCGCCGGCGGCGAACGGCACCACGATGCGCAGCGCTTGATCGGGGTAATCAGCCGCTGCGTGTGGCGCGGTGAGCGCCGCAGCGGCAGCCAGCAGCGTGAGGAGGTGTTTGCGCATGCAGATACCGCCTACGCGGCTGGTGTATCACGCCACGAGCGCACCGGCGATACCGGCAGGTGCTCGGTGCGCAGCAGCAGCGTGGCAGTGTCCACGCCTGAGCGCACTTTTTGCAGCAACTCGTCAGGGTTGAATTCCACGCCAATCGGGTTGGTGTCAAACCCCGGGCCTTTCATGAAACCGTTAGCCTGGTCCACCGTCGGGTAGGCATCAACCTGAAACTCCATCTGGTTGCCATCCGGATCGGCGTAATACAGCGACACCGTGATGCCGTGGTGCAGGCACCAGTAGGGGCGGATGCCCTGCTCCTTGAGCCACGCGTAGTTCTCGGTGAGGTCGGAGAGATTGTTGAAGGTGTAGGCGACGTGATCGACACCGACCGCGCCCTGCTTGCTCTCGGGTTCACCGGAGGGATCAACGATCGAGAGATTGAGCAATGCCACGCGGTGGTGCTCTTCGTCGTAGGTCATGAAGGCGAGCACCGGGCTCTGGTGTTGCACCCGCGCATCGAACACAGTGCAGTACCAGCGGATCATCTCGTCAAAGCGGCGCGTGCGGTAGACCACGTGGACAAATTTGGCGGGGCGGATGCGGGGCATGGCGGCTCTCCTTGGTGATTCCTTGGGGTGATTGACAGTCATTTTGACAATCATTTTTTTCTTCTGGCGATTATAGAGTTGGCCCCTTACACCACGCCTCCTGCTGCGCGACAGTGGTATCTGCGGCAGTCTTCATTCAAGGAGCACTTCATCCACACGCCAACCATCAGGCGCACCGCGCCTCTCACAGCGCGGCGCAATCTGCTCGGCGCAGCCGCTGCCGGAAGGCACGCCGTATACCAACCTCAACACCTGCACCTTCGATGGCGATGGTGATTTGTGGTTCACCGGGCAGAGCGGCTATGTGGGCAAGGCCGGGATCAAGGTCGAGGACGTTTCGTCACCCTCAGCGCATCAACGCATGCTGCCCGCCATCGACCGGCAGCACGATGCCGTTGATGAACTTGGCATCATCGGACGCGAGAAACACGGCTGCATGCGCGATGTCCCAGCCATCGCCCATCTTGCCGGCCGGGCTCATGGCGTCGCGCGCGGACACCATGGCGTCCACCGACGGGTACTGGCCCGCGATCTGCTGATGCACCATCGGCGTGTTCATTAAGCCCGGCGCGATACTGTTGGCGCGGATGCCCTGCTTGGCATATTGCAGGCCGAGGTGAGTGGTCAGATGCACTACCGCCGCTTTGGAGGCGTAGTACGAGGTGTAGGGATAAGGCGTGACGCGGATGCCGGCCAGCGAGCTGATGTTGACGATGGCCCCTTTGCCCGCCTTGACCATGTGCGGGATCACGTATTTGGCGGCGATGAACATGGCGCTGACGTTGGTATCCATCACGTGGTGCCAGCTCTCGAGTGACTCTTCGACCGGCCCACCCATCGCCGTGATGCCGACGTTGTTGTGCAACACGTCGATGCGGCCGTGGCGTGCGATGACGTCTGCCACCAGCGCTTCGACTTGGCTCGCGCTGGTAACGTCGGCTTGCTGCACTTGGGCACGCCCGCCTTCGGCTGCGATCATGCGCGCGGTTTCTTCTGCGGCGGCGCGCACGATGTCAACGCACACCACCATCGCCGCGCCTTCACGCGCGTAGAGGATGGCGCTGGCGCGGCCATTGCCAACGAGGGTTTCGCCGTTCGCCGCGCCAACCCCTCTGGCAGAACTTGAAGCCGGGACCGAACCTGCACCCATCACCAACACCACTTTGCCCTGCATGCGTTGCGTCACGGGTTCTCCCAACGCTGTTTTGCAGCGTGCTAAGCCAGCACCAAATCAAACAGGGTGCGTTGACCGGTTTGCCCGGCCCCGGCACTCTCCAGCTTCGCCGTTATCAAGCCGCGCTGCGTGCGCGGGATGCGGTTGTAGAGCGAGTCGCGCTCGTTTTGCGCGACGCCTTCGACAAACATTTGCGTGACCAGTTTTTTGGCGCGCGGGGCGATCACCGCGAAGTGAATGTGCGGCGTACGCCCGGTGTAGGGCACTGGGCGGATCGCGCTGAAGGCATAGCGGCCATCGCTGCCGGTCTTGACCCAGCCGAACCCCGCGAAGTTGGGGTCGCGCTCACGCGCTTCGCTGTCGCGCGAGTGGGTGTATTTGCCCAGGCCATCGGCGAGCCAGATTTCAACCCGGGCGTCATCCACCGGTTTGCCGAAGCGGTCGAGAATGCGGCCTTCGAGCGCAAGCGGGATCGCATTGGCCAGCAGCGCGCCGCGCACCAGATTGCTTGCGGGCGCGCTGGTCCAGGTCTCGGGGTAGAACGGCCCTTCGGTTGAGCTTGGCGTGGGTGTCAGCGTGGTCTGCGCGCGCAAGGCACTGGCGGGAGCAGCCAGGGCTGCGGCGGCGGCACCGGCGTAGGCCAGCATGCGGCGGCGTGAGATCGCGCTGGCACCTGACAAGGAAAGAGCGGGCATGCTGTTCTCCGGGGAAAATGTGAGCCAATAGTGTACGCGCGGTGCGGCGATAATGCGCCTTGAACTTGGCTTGAACCCTTCATGGAGAAGCAAGATGGACACGCAGATTGAAGTGCAGCGCAATGTCGAGTACGCCGTGCATGGCGGCGAATCGCTCAAGGGGCAGTTGTATCTGCCATCCGGCCCCGGCCCGCACCCTGCGGTGATTGGCGTGCATGGCGGCGGCTGGCACACGCGCAACAGTGACAACTACCAGTATTGGGGGCCGTGGCTCGCCGCGCGCGGCTATGCCGTGTTCGCGCCGGATTACCGGCTCAGTTCGGTCGAGCGCAAATCGTTTCCCGAGGCGTTGCAAGACATTCGCGCAGCGGTGCAGTGGTTGAAGGGCCGCTCGGGTGAATTAAAGATTGATGCCGGGCGCATCGCGCTGATGGGTGACTCGGCCGGCGGGCATCTGGTGGCGCTGGTGGCGCTGGCCGGTGAGCATCCGCTGTTCAAGGACGGCAACGCGGGCGATCGGTTTGGCGCCATCTCGACGCGCGTCAAGGCGGTGGTGCCGGTGTATGGCGTGTTTGATTTGGCGCAGCAATGGCGGCACGATTTGCTGGCGCGCACGCGTGACCCGATCACTGAAAAATTGCTTGGCGTGAGCGCGGTTGACGATAAGCGCGCGTACTTTGACGCCTCGCCGCTCTCCTACGTGTCGGGCCGCGACAACACCACCGCGTTTTTGGTGGTGTGGGGCACGCATGACGACATCGTCGATTGCCGCACCCAGAGCGAGGCGTTTTTGGAAACGTTGAAGCAGGCGCGCTTTTATGCGCGGCCTGTCGTGCTGCCGGGCGCGCCGCATTTTTGGTGTGCTGATCCGATTGAGGAATCGCATAGCCACAGCGGATTTCTTGCGCCGCGCTTGCTGCGGTTTTTGCAGACGAAGGTATAGACATGGAAGTTTCGTTCGCCACTGAAATTGAGTTGCTCAAGCTGGGCGAAGGCGAGACCTTTCGCGGCGAGGGTATTTTGGCGGTGACCAAGGCGCTGCTGCAATCGGGCGTGTCGTATGTCGGCGGCTATCAGGGCGCGCCGGTGTCGCATTTGCTTGACGTGATGGTGCAGGCGCGCGGCTACCTCGATACCCTCGGCGTGCATGTCGAGGCCTGCACCAACGAGGCGGCTGCCTGCGCGATGCTGGCGGCGTCGATCAACTACCCGGCGCGCGGCGCGGTGACGTGGAAGTCGATTGTCGGCACCAATGTCGCCTCCGATGCGTTGTCAAATCTCGCCTCGGCCGGCGTGACTGGCGGTGCGTTGATTGTGGTGGGGGAAGACTACGGCGAGGGCGCGTCGGTAATTCAGGAGCGCACCCACGCCTATGCAATGAAGTCGTCGGTGTGGCTGCTGGACCCGCGCCCCAATCTGGAATCGATTGTGCGCACGGTCGAGCAGGCGTTCGCGTTATCCGAGGCCTCGAACACGCCGGTCATGATGGAGTTGCGGATTCGCGCCTGTCATGTGCAGGGCGAATTTGTGGCGAAGGCCAACCGCGAGCCGCAGGTGTCGGCACGCGCGCCGCTGGCTGATCCGGCCGCATTTCATTACGAGCGCTTGTCCCATCCGCCAGTCACGTTTGGCCAGGAGAAACTCAAGTTTGACGTGCGCATGCCGGCCGCGCGCCAGTTCATCGTCGAGCAGAAGATCAATGAGTTGTTTGAAGCCAGCGATGACCCCGGCGGCGCTGCCCTGCATGATGCAGGCATCATCGTGCAGGGCGGTCTCTACAACAACCTGATCCGCGCACTGCAACTGGGCGGCCTCGCCGATGCCTTCGGTGAAACGCGGATTCCAATCCTGTGTCTGAACGTGGTCTATCCGCTGGTGCCAGAGCAGATCACGCAGTTTTGCGCGGGCAAAGCCCGTGTGCTGGTGGTCGAAGAAGGCCAGCCTGAATATATCGAGCAGGAGATCGTAACGCTGCTGCACCGCTCTGATTTGCAGACCAAGATTCACGGCAAGGATAGGTTGCAGCGTGCTGGTGAATACAACACCGAGGTGATATTGCGCGGCGTCTCCGCCTTCCTCGGCGGTGTGGGCGATACCGCATTGAGTGACGTTGCCGCCGCACGTACCACAGCACAAACCGCGCTCGGGTTTCTGCACAGCGCGCCACACGCCGCCGCCCTGCCCGGTGCCATCACCCCGCGCCCACCCACCTTTTGCGTTGGCTGCCCGGAGCGCCCGGTGTTCTCGGCGATGAAACTGTTGCAAGCCGACATCGGCAAGTTGCATGTGGGTGCCGACATCGGCTGCCATGCCTTCGGCACGTTCGAGCCGTTCTCGCAGGGCAATTCGATCCTTGGTTACGGCATGAGCCTCGCCTCGATTGCGGGCGTGACACCGTTTCAGCAGCGCCGTCCCATCGCCATCATGGGTGACGGCGGCTTCTGGCACAACGGCTTGCTCTCGGGTGTGTCGTCGAATCTGATGAACGGCGGCGACGGCGTGTTGATGATTATGAAAAACGGCTACACCTCGGCCACCGGCACGCAGGAGCTGGTGTCGTCACCCGAAGAGACGCTCAAGCGCATGGCCGGCAGCGGCAGCAGCACGCACACCGAGATGACGATTGAATCGACGCTGACTGGCGCGGGCGTCAAATGGATGCGCACGGTACACAACTACCGCGTCGGCGACATGATGAAGACCTTGCGTGAGGCGCTCACTACGGCCGAAAAAGGTTTGAAAGTCATCATCGCCGAGGGCGAATGCCAGTTGGAACGCCAGCGGCGCCTGCGCCCGGTCAACGCCGAAAAACTCAAACGCGGGGAGCGCGTCGTGCGCGTGCGCTATGGCGTGGACGAAAATGTCTGCACCGGCGATCACGCCTGCATCCGCCTCTCGGGCTGCCCCTCGCTCACCATCAAAGATTCCTCTGACCGATTGAAAGTAGACCCTGTGGCACATGTGAACAACAATTGCGTCGGCTGCGGCCTGTGCGGCGAGGTGTCGCACGCAGCGACCCTATGCCCGAGTTTTTACCGCACCGAGATCGTCAACAATCCGCATGCGTGGGATCGCTTCATCACCGGCGTGCGGCAGTTTTTCATCCGCGCGATTGCGCCGCGCGCGCTGGCCGCAAGGGCGCAGGCATGAGCGCGGCTACCGGTGAGGCCATTGCCAGCGGCGGCAACGTGGGCGCCAGCAGCACTGCGGCCACGGCAAGTGCCGCGCGTGTGGGCAACAGCACCGGCGACCGCAACGCCAGCCGCAACGCGCGCCCGCTCTGCATCCTGATCTCTGCCCTCGGCGGCGAAGGCGGCGGCGTCTTGAAAGATTGGGTCGTCGCCACCGCTCACGCCGCCGGTTATCCGGTGCAGGCGACCTCGATCCCCGGCGTGGCGCAGCGCACCGGTGCCACCACTTATTACGTCGAGATTTTCCCGGTCAAAAAGCAGGACATCCGCGACCGCTGGCCGGTGCTGTGCCTCTCGCCCACGGCCGGCCAGATCGATTTCTTCATCGGCTCCGAGCTGATGGAAGCGGCGCGCCAGATGCAGGCCGGCATGGTGACGCAGCGCACCACCTTCATCGCCTCGACCCATCGCGTCTACAGCACCGCCGAAAAAATGGCGATGGGCGATGGCCGCCTCGACGCCGGCAAGGCGATCACAGCGATGCATGCGGTGGCCAAGCACGCCATCCTGTTCAACATGGAAGCGGCGACCCAACAAGCCGGCACCGTGATCTCGGCCGTGATGTTCGGCGCGCTGATGGCGGCGCTGGGCGAAGCGCTCGCGCTGCCGCGCGCGCTGGCCGAAGCGGCGATCAAGGGCGGCGGCAAGGGCAATGCCCGCGCCAATGAGGCCAGCCTGCGCGGCTTCGCGGCCGGCTATGCGCAGGCGGGCAGCGCCTCGCCGGGCACCGTGGCAGCGGGGGCAGCAGCGGATGCGCTGGTGGACACCCCGGTGGACACCTCAGCGCACATCCCGGCAATCGCCTCGGCAAAAAATGACACGGGGCCCCAGCCTGAAACCCTTGGTGGAAGCGCCTCACAAGCCACCACTGGGCTGCAAGCCGCACAGGCCATGGCTCTTGGCCGGGCGCGCTGTGCTGATTTTCAGGACGCCACCTACGCCAGCCTCTACACCGAACGCCTCGCGCCGGTGCAGGCGCGCGACGCCGCGCCGTTCGATCTCACGCGTGAAACCGCACGCTATCTCGCGCTCTGGATGTGCTACGAAGACGTGGCGCGCGTCGCCGATCTCAAATCACGCCCGGCGCGCTTCGCGCAAATCCGCAACGAAGCCGCTGCCCAAGCCGATCAGCCGGTCAAGGTGGTCGAATTTTTCAAACCCGGCTACGGTGAAGTGGCCGACCAATTGCCACCCGCACTCGCCGGCCGCGTGCGTGCCTACGCCAAGAAGCGCGGCAAGGTCGCGATTTTCGAGAACGGCATCCATGTCGAGAGCACCGCGTTCACCGGCTACGCCAAGCTGCGCGCGTTAGCCTTCATGGGCCGTTTCCGCCGCGCCTCGTCGCGCTATGCACTTGAGCAAGCGCAGATCGAACGCTGGCTCGCCGCCATCGTCAACGCCCCAGCCAACGAACTCGCCCTCGAGATTGCGTTGACCGCGCGCCTCATCAAAGGCTATTCAGACACACACCAGCGCGGCAAGGAAAATTTCCTGCGCATTCTGGAGACACTGGTCGAAGGCGGTGCAGGCAAAGTGGACTACTCGGTGGAAACCCGCACCGCCTACATCCGCGCCGCACGCGAAGCCGCACTGGCCGACCCCGAAGGACGCAAGCTCGACGGCTCGCTGGAGACGGCAGGCATTGCGCCGCGCCCGATCAAGACCCAGACCGTGAAGTTTTATCCGCGCAGCACGGAAAAAGGTCATTGAAGAACCAACGCGACTTCATTGACTCGCGGGCTCGAAGCACTGGCCTGAAGCCATTGGTATGAGCAGCTTGCAGCCGCCGCAACCTATTTATGACATCCAAGGGAAAAGCATGAACATGATTGGACGCTTAATCGGATTGAGTCTGACCTGCGCCGCGCTGGCGCTGGCCCACATTGCGCAGGCACAAACCTGGCCAGCCAAACCCGTCCGCATCATCGTCAACTTCCCGCCCGGCGGCGCGGCCGATGTGATCGCACGCGCGGTCGCGCCCGGCTTGGGTGATGCGCTTGGCCAGCAAGTGGTGATCGAGAACCGCCCCGGTGCCGGCGGCAACATTGGCGCCGATGCGGTGGCGAAATCACCGGCGGATGGCTATGCGCTGCTGATGGGTTCGGGCGGCACGGTGTCGATCAACCCGCACATTTACGCCAAGATGCCGTTCGATCCGGTCAAGGATTTGCAGCCGGTGGCCGCTGCTGCGCGCGTGCTGGTGTTTCTGGTGGTGCGGCCTGAATTGCCGGTGAAAACCGTTGGCGAGTTCATCGCTTATGCCAAGACCAACCCCGGCAAGCTGTCGTTCGGCTCACCCGGCAATGGCAGCTCGCCCCATCTGGCTGCCGAGATGATGAAGCGCGAGACCAACACCTTCATGGTGCATATTCCCTATCGCGGCGCAGCGCCGGCGTTGACTGACCTGCTCGGCGGCCAGCTCGATTTCATGTTTGACCCCGGCATCGGTTTGCAGCATGTGCGCTCGGGCAAGCTGCGCCTGCTGGCGATTGGCAGCCCGAAGCGCTCGGCGCTGTTTCCCGATGTGCCGACCCTGGATGAAGCTGGCGTCAAGGGCTTTGATGCCGATAGCTGGTTCGGCTTTTACACGCCCAGCGGCGTGCCGCAGGAAATCGTGGTGCGGCTCAATCGCGAGATTAACCGCGTGCTGCAAACGCCCGCCGTCAAAGACCGGATCGCGGGCCTGGGCGGTGAGGCCGCGTCCATGACACCGGCCGAGTTTGGCGAGCGTGGCCGTACCGACAGCGCGCGTTTTGGCGCGTTCATCAAGGCGGCCGGCATCAAGGGCGATTGAGTCGGCAAGGCTCCGCCCCTCGCATCGCGCTACCGGTACAAACGGGATGCCCTGGCCCTCCTCCAGTCCGGCGCGCCTCTTGTAAGTCTCTTGCGACTTTTTGCAAGCCACTCGCAAGCCTCTTGTAACCAGCATGCACAACCCGCACACCCGCACTGATTCGCTCTATTTCGACTACCCGGTCTTTGCCTTCGTGCGCCCGCCCGAGATGGACGGCCGCGCGATCACGCATCCTGTGGCGATTGCGGGTGGCGGACCGTCGGGTCTGATTGCGGCGCTTGAACTGGCGCGCTTCGGTGTCAAGTGTGTGGTGATCGAAGCCGACGAGACCGTGTCGGAGGGCAGCCGCGCGGCCTGCGTGTCCCGCCGCAGCATGGAGATTTTGCAGGCGAACGGTGTCGATCAAGCGTTTCTCGCCGAGGCGCTGCCGTGGACACATGGCACCTCTTACTACCGTGAGCACGAAGTGTTTCGCCTGGCGATGCCGCACTCAGATGACGAGCGTTTTTATCCGATGGCCAACTTGCAGCAGAACCTGTTTGAGGCGTTGTTGGTCGAGCGCGCGCAGGCCCTCGGTGTTGAGATTCGCTGGCGTAGCCGCGTGACCGGGGTGCGGCAGGTGCCGGGCGCAAGCGCGAATACAGGCGCGGCCGCAGTAGAACTCGAGGTCGATACACCCGCTGGCTCCTACACGCTGCGCGCGCAGTATGTAGTTGCCGCTGACGGCGCGCGCTCCGAACTGCGCCGCCTGATGGGTTTGAAACTCAACGGCGAGTCGCACGAGGGGCGCTATCTGATTGCCGACATCCAGATGACTTCGACCTATCCGACCGAGAGGCGCGCATGGTTCGACCCCGCTTCCAACCCCGGCAAAACCGTGCTGCTGCACAAGATGGCACGTGACATGTGGCGTATCGACTATGCACTCGATGACGATGAAGACGAAGAAGCCGAGATGCAGGAAGCGCGCGTCAAGCAGCGCATCAAGCGTCATCTCGACTGGATCGGCGAGACGGCACCGTGGACGCTCGACTGGGTGCGTCTCTACAAGGCGCATTGCCTGTGCCTCGATGACTACCGCCACGGCAATGTGTTCTTCATCGGCGACGCCGCGCATCTGGTGCCGATCTTCGGTGTGCGCGGCATGAATTCGTCGATGGCGGACGCCAACAACCTGGGCTGGAAACTGGCGGCGGTGTTGCGCGGTGCCGCGCCTGATGCGCTCCTCGACAGCTACTCGCCAGAACGGCGCGCGGCGACCGTCGACGTGTTCGCCAATGCAGCCAAGAGCACACGCTTCATGTCGCCGCCGACGCGCGGCTTCGCGCTGCTGCGCGACGCGGCATTGCAACTGGCCGTGACCGAAACCTTCGCCAGGCAGTGGATCAACCCGCGCCAATCGGCACCTTACGATTACATCGACAGCAGTCTTACGACACCGGATGAAGACGCATTCGCGCGCGGTGCGCGGCCTGGCGCACCAATGACTTGTGTGAAGTTGGCCAATGGCAGATATCTCAATGATGATGTGCGTGACGGATTTGTACTGCTCGTGTTTGGCGATGGCGACGCTGCAAAAGAATTTTTTGAAACACTGGTACGGGAGGACGATGCCACAAGAATGGCTTCCACCCAGGGTTTACAGCCAGCACTCCATATTCGCAGTATCTTTGATGAGGCTGCGATGCACGCCTGTGACGCCGTCAGCGGCAGCGCCTATCTCGTCCGTCCCGATGGACACGTATGCGCGCGATGGCGACAGGCGGCCGAAGACAAAGTGCGTACTGCACTCGAACGCGTCCTCATGAAGAACGGAGGGATTGACCATGCCGCTATCTGTCGAAGCAAATGAGCGCCTGTACGACGCACTGGCCGAAGCCATCGATGCCATCGGACCGGAGAAGGATGCCTTGTTCCTCACCAAACTCGCGCTGTTGCTGGCTAATCAGATTGGCGAGGAGGCTGCGGTCAACCAGGCGATCCAAAAAGCGCGCGACCACATTGCGTTGGAGCGGGTGAAGGGAATCGAACCCTCGTCGTAAGCTTGGGAAGCTTCTGCTCTGCCATTGAGCTACACCCGCGCGGCGCTTGCGCCGGATTGAGGCACCCTGCGGGAAAACTGCGGGGCGCATCCGATAAAATGCTGGCTTCCATTCTAGCAAACCCGCCGCGGCCCGCCACTGCCGCCGTTACCCGCCGCTGTAATTTATGCATTCCCACCCCGCAGCCCCCGTTTGAGCATTTGTGATTTGTGCATTTGTGTATTTGTGCATTCCGCCCCCATCTCCCGCATGATTGAACTGACCATAAACGGTGAACCGCGCCAAGTACCCAGCGGCGCAACCGTGGCCAAGCTGCTCGACGACATGCAGTTGACCGGCAAACGCCTGGCCGTCGAGCGCAACGGTGACATCGTGCCCAAGAGCGCGCATGGCGCGACTGCGCTGCTGGCTGGGGACAAACTGGAAATCGTCGTTGCCGTCGGCGGCGGCTAGAGCGGCAACCAAAGCGGCGCAACAGGACCCCCTCATGGACATGCAAATCAAAGACAAACCGTTTGAAGTGGCAGGCAAGGTGTACGCCTCGCGCCTCCTGGTCGGCACCGGCAAATACAAGGACTTCGCCGAGACGCGCGCGGCGCTGGATGCCTCCGGCACGCAAATCGTCACAGTCGCGATCCGCCGCACCAACATCGGCCAGGATGCAAAGGCACCGTCGCTGCTCGACTTCGTGCCGCCGTCAGTCTTCACCTATCTGCCCAACACGGCCGGCTGCTACACCGCCGACGACGCGGTGCGCACCCTGCGCCTGGCGCGCGAGCTGCTCGACGGCCACGCGCTGGTCAAGCTCGAAGTGCTGGGCGACGCCCACACGCTCTACCCCAACATGACCGAGACCCTGGCTGCTGCCAAGACACTGGTGGCCGACGGTTTCAAGGTGATGGTCTATTGCAGCGACGACCCGATCATGGCCAAACAATTGGAAGAAATCGGTTGCGTGGCGGTGATGCCGCTCGCCTCGCTGATCGGCTCGGGCATGGGCATTTTGAATCCGTGGAATCTGTCGCTGATTATTGAAAAAGCCACGGTGCCGGTGATTGTCGATGCCGGTGTCGGCACTGCGTCAGACGCAGCAATAGCAATGGAGCTTGGCTGCGACGGCGTGCTGATGAACACCGCGATTGCCGCTGCCAAGAACCCGGTGCTGATGGCGAGCGCGATGAACAAGGCGGTGCAAGCCGGGCGTGAAGCGTATCTGGCCGGACGCATGCCGCGCAAGCTGTACTCGGCCGCGCCGTCGTCGCCTACTGGCGGCATGATTGGCTCGGCCTAGATTGGATCAGCCCGTTGGCTCGACCCGGCATTTTTGGAACCGGCATCGCGCCAGGAAGCGCATGGATACTGGTTCTGCTGACATCGATGGCCGCAGAACCAGTATCCATGCGCCTCTTGGCGATTGATCTGTTCCCGAATTGTCCATGCCGGCCGCCCAGCGCTTGATTGATCCGTCCGTTTTCGACCACTCCATGTCTGCCACCGAGCAACGCCTCACCACCCAATCGATCCGCAGCTTTGTGCTGCGTCAGGGGCGCATGTCGCCGGCGCAGCATCATGCCTACGATACGCTGCTGCCGCGTTATGGCATCGGCTTCACTCCGCAACCGCTCGACGCCAGCGCCGCATTCGGGCGCGCCGCGCCGCTGGTGCTGGAGATTGGCTCGGGCATGGGCGAAACCACTGCCCATATCGCGCAGGCGATGCCGCAGAATAATTTTGTCGCGGTGGAAGTGCATACACCCGGTTTCGGCGCGTTGTTGAAATTGATCGAGCAACATCAGCTCACCTATCTGCGCGTGATCCAGCATGATGCGGTGGAGGTGGTGCAGCACATGATTGCGGAAAAGTCCCTCGCGGGCGTGCATTTGTTTTTCCCCGATCCGTGGCCCAAGGCACGCCATCACAAGCGCCGCATCGTG
>JANOYK010000185.1:0-3383 GCA_031428855.1 Burkholderiales bacterium
CGAGTTCATCGAAGGCGACTGGCGGCGCGCGGCGGTGCCGGAAGAAATCGAAGCGCGTTTGAAAAAAGACAGCGGCCACGCCATCAAGGCGGTGTGCGTGGTGCATAACGAAACCTCGACCGGCTGCACCGCGCGGATTGCGGAAATCCGCAAGGCCATCGACCGTGCCGCGCACCCGGCGCTGCTGCTGGTCGATACCATTTCAGGCTTAGGCTCGCTCGACTACAAGCATGACGAATGGGGCGCCGATGTCACCGTCGGCGGCTCGCAAAAAGGCTTGATGCTGCCGCCCGGGCTGTCTTTCAACGCCGTGTCGGCAAAGGCATTGGCCGCGAGCAAAACCTCCAAGAGCTTGAAATCATTTTGGGGCTGGGAGGAGATGATTAACAGCAACAAGACCGGCTACTTCCCCTACACGCCGGCCACCAATCTGCTCTATGGCCTGGCCGAAGCGATTGACATGCTGGTTGAAGATGAAGGCCTCGCCAACGTATTCGCGCGCCACCAGCGCCATGCCGAAGCCACCCGCCGCGCAGTGCGCCACTGGGGCGAGGCGGGCGCGATGGAAATTCTGTGCCAGGACGAGCGCGAACATTCGCCCGCGCTCACTACCATCCTGCTCACGCAAGGCCACAACGCCGACGCGCTGCGCAAAGTGATTCTGGAAAACTTTGACATGTCGCTCGGGCAGGGCTTGGGCAAACTCACTGGCAAGGTGTTCCGCATCGGCCATCTGGGTGACTTCAACGACCTCATGCTGATGGGCACCTTGTCGGGTGTTGAGATGGGCTTTGAAGTGGCCGGCGTGCCGTACAAAAAAGGCGGCGCGCAGGCGGCGATGGATTATCTGGCGCAGTGTGCGAAGGCGGCGGGCGCGCCTGCGCTCAAAGCCGCTGCGTAAGCGGTGCTCACACCCGCGCATCGCCAGAGGTGTTTGCGGAGGGTGATGCGGGCGCCGGCGAATACCGGCTTGGTTATAATATGACCATCTAACTGACCATCCGGAGAAAGATCATGGGTGCCTACAGCATTGCCGAAGCCAAAGCCCATTTAAGCGCGCTGGTTGAACAGGTCGAACGCGGCGAGCCGGTGATTTTGACCAAGCGCGGCAAGGCCGTCGTGAGGATGGTGCCGCTCACTGAACTCCAGCCCAAGCCCAAAGCCGATCTGGAAAAACTGCGCGCGTTTCGCGCAACCCTGCCACGATCGAAGCTCAATGCGGCCGAAATGATTCGCAAGATGCGCGCCGAGGAGCCCGGCTGGTGATTTATGCGGACACCAATGTGCTGATTGCGATCGTGTGCGACGATGCATTGAGCGCCGCCGCCGACGCGTGGTATGAATCGGTCAGCGAGCCCATCGCCGTCTGCCCATGGACCGTGATTGAATTTCGCGCCAACATTGGTTTGCGAGTGAGAAAGAAAGAGTTCACTCGCGCAGCAGGTTTGACAGCCTTGGCGCAGTTTGATCGCCTGATTGACTCTGCGTTCCATACACTCGCGCCAGCAGAAGGTCATTTTCTCAAGGCGTGTGATTGGCTGGCCCACCCGGAATGCGCGCTCCACAGTGGAGATGCGCTCCATTTGGCGATTGCCTTCGGGCATCAATGCCGCCAGTTCGTGACGTTTGACCAGCCGCTGGGCGCTTTCGCACGGAAGCTGAATTTGCCGGTGCTGGTATTGAAACCGTAGACGGCATTTTGCCGATCCTTCTTTGCCTGACTGCCTTCAAGGACATCTCTGCACGCCATGACTGATTCCATTCTCCTCTCCCGCGATAACCACATCGCCACCATCACCCTCAACAAACCCGAGCGCATGAACGCGCTTGATCGCGGCATGTGGGAGCGTATCGGCGTCCTGATGGAAGAACTCGGCAGGGATGAAAGCCTGCGCTGCATCGTGCTGCGCGGCGCGACGATGGAAGGCAAGCCGCGCGCGTTCGCTGCCGGGGCCGACATCGCTGAATTCAAAACCGAGCGTGCCAATGTGGCACAGGCGACGGTGTATGGCAACGTGGTTCACCACTCGATGCAGGCGGTGCGCGCGTGTCCGCACCCGACCGTGGCTCTCATCGAAGGCGCGTGCATTGGCGGCGGATTGGAGATTGCGGCGATGTGCGACATCCGCATCTGCGGCGAATCGTCGCGCTTCGGCATTCCGATCAAGAAGCTCGGGCTGACGATGGCTTATGGTGAGCTGATGGGTTTGCTCGCGGTCGCCGGGCCGTCGGCGGCACTCGAAATTTTGCTGGAGGGCCGTGTGTTTGGCGCATCCGAAGCGCTCGCCAAAGGACTGGTGACGCGCGTGGTGGCCGACGATCAGGTGGAGGCCGAGGCAATGAAATCCGCGCGCAGCATTGCCGAGGGCGCGCCGCTGGTGGCGCGCTGGCACAAGAAGTTCATTCGCAAACTCGCGTATGAAGCGCAACTCTCGCAACAGGAATGGGCCGAAGGTTTTGCCTGTTTTGACACTGCCGACTTTCGTGAGGGCGCGGCGGCGTTTGTCGAGAAACGCACGCCGCAGTTTTCAGGAAAATAAGCGGTTCGTTCTTGTACACTGACTGTACTGTCCGCTTGCAGCATTTCGTTGCGCGGCATTTTTGGGAGAGGCATCATGGCCAAGGGTCAACTGCGTGGCAACAAAGAAACCAAAAAACCGAAACAGCCGAAAAAGCCGGAGCCGGTGCCATTGGGCGGGCGCATGCCGCCGCCTGCAACCGGCAAGAAAAAGTAAGACGCTGGCAATGGATTGTTTGCAACAGAGGCGGTTTGCGCGGCGCACCGTGTGCGCAGCGGACGCCTTGCGAAAGGGCGTCCACCGCCCATGAACGCTCCTGCCGATCCGCTGCGCTGGCCCGCGCGTGAGCGCCGTATTTCGCTGAACGAAATTCTCGATGCGCTGGTAATTGAAAAACTGGCCGAGCCGGATGTGGCCGAGAAAATGCGCACCGAGGCGCGGCTCAAAAAAACCACGCACCATCCGCTCGAACTGGTGGCCGATCAAAAGTGGAAGTCGCTTACCACCGGCAAGGTGCTCACCCTCGACTGGCTCACCGAGTGGATGGCGCAGCGCAGCGGCCTCGACTACTTGCACATCGATCCGCTCAAGATCGATTTCACCCGCGTCGGCGACACCATGTCGATTGTCTACGCGCAGCGTTTTTCGATGCTGCCGGTGGCGATCAACTCGAAGGAACTGACGGTGGCCACGGCCGAGCCGTTCATGTCCGAGTGGGTCAAGGAACTGGAGCCGATGCTGCGGCTGCAGATCCGCCGGGTGGTGGCCAACCCGGCCGACATCGCACACTACACCGCCGAGTTTTTCAGCCTGGCCAAGTCGATCAAGAGCGCCAACAAGGACTCCCATTACGAATCGGGCATC
>JANOYK010000186.1:0-7802 GCA_031428855.1 Burkholderiales bacterium
GCTTCGGCCACCGCGCACCGGCCCGAGCTGGCCGGGCGCGCGTTTGAGGCGATGGGCGTGTCGCTGGTGCTGCATCCGCGCAATCCGTATTGCCCTACCGTGCATATGAATGTGCGCATGTTCATGGCGCGCCGGATTGACCAGGCGGGTGCCGCCCTTGCCACCGATGCCAAAGGTGCCACAGGCGCTTCCCCCGCGCCAGCAGACGATGTGTGGTGGTTCGGCGGCGGCATGGACTTGACGCCTTATTACGGCTTTGAGAAAGACGCAGTGCGCTGGCACGGCGCCTGCAAAGAGGCGCTCGATGCGCATGGTGCGCAGTGGTTTCCGAAATTTAAAAAATGGTGCGATGAGTATTTTTATCTCAAACACCGCAACGAGCCGCGTGGTATTGGCGGGGTGTTCTTCGACGACTTGTGTGTCGAAAATTCAGAGGAAGGCTTCGAGAAAAGTTTTGCCATCATGCGCAGCATTGGCGATGCGTTTTTGCCGGCCTACCGCGACATCATCCTGCGCCGCCGTGACACGCTTTATGGTGAGCGCGAGCGCGACTGGCAGTGTCTGCGGCGCGGACGCTATGTTGAATTCAATCTGGTGTTTGACCGTGGCACCCTGTTTGGCTTACAGTCGGGCGGGCGCACCGAATCGATTTTGATGAGCCTGCCGCCGCTAGTGAAATGGCGCTATGACGCGCAGCCGGCTGCCGGCTCGCCCGAGGCGCAATTGCTGTCGGAGTTTTTGATTCACAAGGACTGGGTCTGACCCGGCCCCGCCCTGACCCGGCCCGACTCTGACCCGGCTCCATTGATGCGTGCAATCGGATTTCTCGGCGGCAGTTTTGACCCGGTGCATCACGGCCATGTGGGTCTGGCGCAGACTGCGCTCGATCAACTCGGGCTGGAGCACGTGCGTTTCATCCCTGCGGCGCAATCGTGGCAGAAGGGCGCGCCCGGCGCGAGCGGAACGCAGCGCGCGGATATGCTGTATCTGGCCGTTGCAACGGCAGCCTACCCGCGTTTTTGCGTTGACGAACGTGAGCTAACCCGCGGCGGCGTCAGCTACACCATCGACACTGCGCGCGAGCTGCGTGCCGAGTTTGGCGCGGACACCGCCCTCTGCCTGCTGCTCGGTGCCGATCAATTTTTGAATCTGCCGACCTGGCGTGACTGGCGCGCGCTGCTCGATCTGGTCAATCTGGCCGTGGCCGGGCGGCCCGGCTATGAACATAATCCGCAACACTGGCCCGCCGAGATCGTTGGTGCGTGCGCCTCGCGCGTGGTATATCCGCCGGGGGCCGCTTGCACCAAGGCTTTCGGGGCGGTACACCTGATCGACATGGCACCGGCCGATATTTCGGCCACGCGCTTGCGCGCCTGGCTGGCGCAACGCGCTGCGGCCGGCGCGCATCCCGCCGCAGGGCATCAAGCGGGCGCAGCAGCCCAGAACAACACAGCGGCCGAAAATACACCAGCCGCACTGGCGGACGCAGCAGAAGCGGGTATGCTTCCCGCAGCCGTTTTGGACTATATTGACTGCCATCAACTTTACTCAGGAGCATGACGCTTGGAACTCAAGAAGCTGCAAGACATCATCGTTGACGCGCTCGACGACATCAAAGGGCGTGACATCGCCGTTTTCGATACCACCAAAGGGTCGGCCGAATTCGACCGCGTCATCATCGCCACGGCCGATGTGGCGCGCCAGACCAAGGCGATGGCGATGAACGTGATCGACAAAGTGAAAGCGGCCGGTGGCCGTATCGTCAGCATGGAAGGCGGCGACTCGGGCGAATGGGTGCTGGTCGATTGCTCCGACGTGATCGTGCATATCATGCAGCCGGCCGTGCGCCTGCACTACAACCTCGAAGAGTTGTGGGGGCAGAAAAAAGTCAAGGTCACGACGCCGTCTGAAAAGGCTGCAGAGAAAGCAGCGCAGGCCGCCGCAGCGAAAGTGATCGAGAAGGCTAAAGCGGCGAAGGAGGCGGTGAAACCCGCTGCGAAGAAGGCGGTCAAGACGGCAGTCAAGAAGGCAGTCAAGACGGCAGTCGGGAGCGCAGCAGTCAAGAAGGTCGCAACCAAGAAAGCGCCAACCAAGAAAGCCCCGGTCCAAAAAGCCGCAGTAAAAAAAGCCGTAGCCAAGAAAGCGCCGCTCAAAAATACTGCGGCCAAGAAAGTGCCCGCCCCAAAGGTGTCAGCCAAGAAGGCACCGGCCAAGAAGGTTCCAGCCAAGAAGGCACCGGCCAAGAAGGTCCCAGCCAACAAAGCCCAAGCTCCCAAACCTGCCTCCAAGCCCGTGCTCAAAAAAGCCGCCGCCAAAAAAGCTGCGAAGAAGCTCTAGGCTGCCCGGCAGCGTGGTGGCGCGCACCAATGGTGAGATGACGCGATGAATCGCCGCCGTTTTTTACGCCAGAGCTTAGGCCTCGCCGCCGGCGTCAGTGGCGCTGCCAGGCTCGCCCCGGCACTGGCGCAATCGACCTCGCGCGGGCGGCTGTTCGATTGCCACTGTCACATCATTGACCACAGCTTCCCCATCAGCCCCAACCAGGGCTACACACCGCCGCATTTCCCGCTCGATGTCTACCGCGCCCGCGCTGCGTTGCTCGGTGTCGAAGGCGGTGCCGTCGTGTCCGGCTCGTTCCACGGTTTCGATCAAACCTATCTCAAGGCCGCGCTCGCCAAGCTCGGCAATGGCTGGGTCGGCGTCACCCAAGTGCCACCTGATATTCCCGATAAAGAGATCGCCGCACTCGAATTGATTGGCGTGCGTGCCTTGCGTTTCAACCTGTTTCGCGGGCGCATCGACAGCGTTGACGATGTGACCGCGCTCGCACGCCGCGCGCACGCCGCAGCCGGCTGGCACGCCGAGTTGTATGCCGACGCTGCCACACTTGCGCCGCACGTGGCTGCGCTGTCCAAATTGCCGCGCATCGTGATCGACCATCTGGGCATGACCGAAGCCGGTCTGCCAGTGGTGCTCGACCTGGTGCGCGCCGGGGCCAAGGTCAAAGCCACCGGATTCGGCCGCGTCAAAATGGACGTGGCCGCCGCGATAGAGCGCATCGCCAAAGTCAACCCGGCCGCGCTGATGTTCGGCACCGACCTGCCGTCCACCCGCGCCGCCCGCCCGTTTGCGGTAGACAACATTCAATTGATCGAACGCGTGCTCGGTGCAGAACTTGCGGCCAAAGTGCATTGGGACAACGCGGTCGATCTCTACCGGCCACCGGGGGCGGAATTGGAAATTTGTCTTTGACCGTGCCGGATGCGCATTCACCTGATTACCGTCGCCAACAAAGCGCCTGCCTGGGTTATCGACGGCTATAGCGAATACGCCAAGCGCATGCCAGCGGAGGCGCGGCTGGAACTGGTGGAGGTCAAACCCGAACCGCGCGAGGGCGGCAAGACACCTGCGCAAATGATGGCGGCGGAAGCGAAGCGGATTGTCGCGGCGATACCCAAAGGCGCAATGGTCATCGCGCTTGACGAACGCGGGCGCGATACCGGCACCAAAGACCTGGCGCGGCATCTCGAAGGCTGGCTCGCGGGCGGTGCGGATGTGGCGCTGATCGTGGGCGGGCCGGATGGCCTTGCGCCCGAGATCAAATCGAAGGCGGCCTTGTTGCTGCGCCTGTCCAGTCTCACGCTGCCGCATGCGCTGGTGCGCGTGGTGCTGGCCGAAGCCCTGTATCGCGCGTGGAGTGTGGTCAAGGGGCATCCGTATCACCGCGAGTGAACGCCCGATTGCCTTGAGGTATCGAGCAATGGTTCGAATCGATTGAGCATCCTTACCGCTTCAATACCGCATCGTCCTTCATGCCTTTTATAAAAATCTATCTCGCCTCCGCCAGCCCGCGCCGCGCGCAATTGCTGACGCAAATCGGTGTCACGTTTGATGTCTTGCGCCTGGGCGAATCGGGCGTGGATGAAACTGTGCATGGACGCGAAGCTGCGCTGGCCTATGTCAAGCGTCTGGCGCGTGCCAAAGCCGCTGCAGGCGTGCAGGCGCTGCGCGCGCAGCGGCTGCACGCCCGTCCGGTGCTGGCGGCTGACACCACGGTGTGCCTTGGCCGCACCATTCTTGGAAAACCGGAAGATGCCGCCGATGCGCGGCGCATGCTGACGCTGCTGTCAGGCAAGACGCATCGTGTGCTGACGGCGATTGCGCTGGCGCGCGGGGCGCGCATCGAGGTTGCCGTGTCTGATTCGCACGTGACCTTCGCGCGTTTGTCACGGCGCGAGATCGATGCCTACATCGCCACCGGCGAGCCGTTCGACAAGGCCGGTGCCTATGGCATTCAGGGGCCGGCCGGCGCGTTTGTGTCCCATCTCTCCGGCAGTTTCAGCGGTGTGATGGGTTTGCCGGTGCATGAAACAGCGCTGCTGCTGCGTGCTTAAACTTTGACTTTGGGCACCCGCCCCATCAGGTAGAACTCATCGTTCGGGCGCATCGCGGTGAGGTTGGCCATGCGGTTTGAGAGGCCGAAGAAAGCGGCAATCGCGGCGATGTCCCAGATGTCTTCGTCGTTGAAGCCGTGGCCACGCAGGGTGGTGAAATCTTCATCGCCGATTTGGTAGGAGGCTTCGGTGACCTTGACTGCAAAGTCGCACATGGCGCGCTGGCGCGGCGTGATGTCGGCTTTGAGGTGATTGACTGCCACCTGATCGGCCACCAGCGGTTTCTTTTCCTAAATGCGCAAAAACGCGCCGTGCGCGACAACCCAATAGAAGCACTGGTTGCGGCCCGAGGCGACGACGACGATCATATCGCGGTCGCCTTTTGTCAACCCTGATTGTTCTTTCAGCATCAGCGCATCGTGATACGCGAAGAACGCGCGCCACTCGGCCGGGCGGTGCGCGAGGGCGAGGAACACATTGGGCACGAAGCCGGCTTTTTCCTGCGTCTCCAGAATGCGCGCGCGGATGTCGTCGGGCAGGTCTTTGATTTCCGGCACTGGGTAGCGGCTGATGGGTAGAGGGCTGCGAAGAGTGGTGGCTGCGGTCATGGCGAAACTCCTTCAGAGAGGGGGCGTGATGATTGGATGTGTTCGAGCAGCCGGGCGACACGCAGATTAAACGCCGCTGCGGAGAACTGTGCGAGGTGCTCTGGCGCGTCCTGCGGATTGGGCCGTGGCCCGGCGATGGCGCGGTCGAGCACGCGGGTGAAGTCTGCGCCGTTGTCTTGGCGCGGATCACTGTAGAGAAAACCGGTCTTGCCGTCTTGCACCGTCTCGGTGAAGGGCGGCGCGTTGACGGCGAGCACTGGCGTGCCGAGAATTTGCGCCTCGATGATGTTGAGGCCGAGGGCTTCTTTTTCGGGCAGGCCGGAGAGCAAATAATCGAAGTGGGCGTAGAGCGGCTGCGGGTCAGGCTGGCGGCCCCAGAATTGCGCGCGCGCACCGAGCGGTTTTAACGCCTGCTTGAGGTCGGCCACCGAGCGGTAGGCGCCATTGCCGAAGATGTCGAGGTTGACGCTGGGGCGCGCGGCGATCAGCGGGGCGATGTGTTTGAACAACCGGTCGAACTGTTTGATCGGACCGATGTTGGAGACGATGCCGAGGGTGAAGCCGGGGCGGCGCGCGTAGGTGCGCGCGGGGGTAAGGGCGTGCGCGAGTGGTGCCACCCACGACAACACGCGGTCACGGAATTTGCGCTGATCCCACGAGTACAGGTTGCCGCGGCGGAAGGTGTCGGCTGCGCCCGGCGCGAAGCGGGCGAAATCGGCGATGCCGAAAAACGGTTCGGGGTAGGCGTGCGGGATGCCGGCTGGTGCGAGCGTGGACAGCACATGGTGTGACACCGCGAACACCAGATCATATTGCGCCAGCACACCGGCGCTGCGTCCACCGAGTGGCATGTGGCAAAACCCGGTGAGCCGGTGGCGCTCCTTGACGGCGGCCACGAACGCCGGGCTGACCGGGCCGTGCGTCATGACCCACGCGTGCGGCGGCAGGTGCGCGGGAATCTCCAAGTCCGATGCCACCGGCAATACGGTGAGATGCGCGTGTGCTTCCCTGACCAAGCCGCTCCACCAGGTGGCGTTGCGATGGACCATGAGTGTGACCGCGCAGCCGTTGGCGAGCAGCGCGCGCGTGAAAAAAATCGTGTACACCTCGGCACCGCCGAGATGGGGTTGCAGGTTGATGATGTGGCAGTGCATTACGCGGGGTGCGGCGGAGCGGTGCCCAGTAATGCGGCGGGGTGTGGCGGTGCTGCGTGCAGTGGTGCCGGGTTCAGCAGCGAGTGGCACGCGGCGATGACGCGCCCGGTGTCAAGCGCATGCATGCAGGCTGGCGCGGCGCATTGCGCGGTGCCGCGCTGGCAGCGCTGCACCCATTCGATGTGGCGGCCAAACAGGGTGTGCTGATCCCGGCAGGGGAAATTCGCCTCGATCACAGGCACGAACGCGTGGTCGCGCCAGAACTGCCCCGCGCCAAACAACACATCGGAGCCGGGGCCGAACAGGCACACGGTGGGCGTGCCAGTGAGTTTGGCAAGATGGGCGATACCGGTGTCGGGCACCACCAGCAAGGCTGCCCCCTTGAGCAAATGCCATAGTTGTGCGAGGTCGAGGCAGCCGGCGGTGGAGGCGTATTGATGCGCTGGATCGATCTGGTCGATCAACGCTGTCTCCTGTGCGCTGCCCGACCATACCGGCGCAAACCCTTGGGAGACAAGGCTCTTGGCGAGATGCGTCCAGCGCTCCGGCGGCCACTGGCGCAGTGGCGAGCCTGCGCCGACGTGCAGCACGCAGTAGGGTGAGGGCAGTAAATCAAATGGCGCGAATGCCGGGGCGGGCCATTGTGCGGTGCTAAATACTTCGCCGGTGGCTGCGCCGCCGAGTGAGGCAAACATATCGGCAAGCGCTTGCGGTGCAGCCGGCCACGGCAGCAACTCGTCGGCGATGCGGGTGCGCAGCGGCAGGCCGGGTTCGTCCAGTGCCACCACCCAGCGCGCGCCCGCTGCGTGCGCAAGCCAGGTGGAGCGGTTGTCGCCCGGCACCAGCGCCAGATCGTAGGGGCCGCTGCGCATGATGCGGCGCGCAGTGGAGGCGCGGTGCGCATCGAATGGCAGCACCTCCACGCCATACGGCTTGCCCGCATACAGCGGCATCAGCGCGGGAGCGACTGTCATCACGATGTTGGCCTGCGGCCAGTGCGCGCGCAGTCGTGCCAGCAGCGCGGTCAGCATCAAGCTGTCGCCCAGCAGCAGGTTGTGCGCGATCAGAATGCGCTGTGGTGTGGCAAGCCGCTGCCGTTTGCCGAAGCGGTTGGCGGCGGCACGCGGCAGCACGGCGAGGCGCGAGGGCAGGCGGCTCATCGTGCGGGGCCGCTCACGGGTGATGCTGCGCGCGCGCTGGCGTGAGCGTATGCGAGTGCGTGAAGGCGTGCGGTGTGACGCATGGCGTCAATTAAGCTTGCCGGCCGCGCGCAGGAACACGGCTTCCATCCGGTCGAGCATGACATCGATGCCGTGGCGCGCGTGGGCTTGCGCCAGTGCGGCGCTGCCCAGGCGTGTACGCAAGTCCGCATCGTCGAGCAGGCGCGCGAGGCCTTGCGCCAGTCCGGCGGCATCCTGCACCGGCACGATCAGGCCGGTTTCGTTATCGATGGCCACTTCGGCAATCGCACCCGCTGCCGTGGTCACCACCGGCAGGCCGCAGGCGAACGCTTGCAAAATTGCCTGTGGCACGCCTTCGTTGGCATACGAGGGCAGGGCGAACACATCCATGCTTTGCAGCCACGGCACCACATTGGTTTGATTGCCCGCGAGCGTGACATCCGCGCCAACGCCAAGCTGGGCGAT
>JANOYK010000187.1:0-3221 GCA_031428855.1 Burkholderiales bacterium
CCTCTGCGCTTGCTGGTCACCGGCGGCACCGGCTTTTTAGGCGGTGCCATCGCGGCTGAACTCGCGGCCTCGCCGCATTGGGACGCCACGCGTTTTCTGGTGCGCGCTGCCAGCCGCGAAGAAGGCTGCGCGCGCATGCGCGCCACTCTGGCGCGGTTTGAGGTGGCACCAGCGCTGATCGAGCGGATGCGGCCGGAGCAGATCCTGCTCGGCGATTTGTGTGATCCCGAGGCGATCTTCGCGGGTGCGCAAATGGCCGAGCTGGCGGCGGTGACGCACGTCATCAACAGCGGCGCGATTGCGACGTTCTCGAACCACCCGCTGCTGTGGCCGGTCAATGTCGATGGCACCTTCGCCTTCGTCAAACGCTTGACGGAAACCGCGCGTCTGCAGCGCTTTGTCCACGTCGGCACCGCCATGTGTGTCGGCCCGGACGCGCCCAACCCGGTGCCGGAAGACTGGCAGCCGTCCGCGCCGATCCGCCATCTGGTGCCCTACACCGAAACCAAGGTGGTGATTGAAGAGCGCTTCAAAACCGAGTTGCCGCAACTGCCGCTGGTGCAGGCGCGCCCGACCATTGTGGTCGGCCACAGCCGCCTCGGCACGCGGCCCTCGGCCAGCATTTACTGGGTGTTTCGCACCGCGCAACTGTTAGAGTGCTTCACCGTCGCGCCCACTGACCGGATCGATGTGGTGCCGGTCGATTGGACTGCCTACGCGTTAGTCGCCCTGGCCACCAAACCCACTCTCAAGCACCGCTTTTATCACCTCGCCGCCGGGCCGGAACACGCCTCCATTTTCAGCGAGCTCGACATTGCCATGGCGCGCGGGCGCGGCACGGAACCGGTGTTGCCGCGCTACCGCCAGGCCACGCTCGATGAGTTGTCGGCGATGCGCGGTGAATATCAGGCCCGGCTCGGACCGTGCCACCCGCGCATCATGGAGCGCGCGATCCGGCTCTACGGCCAGTTCGCCGCACTCAACATGACGTTCCGCAACGAGCATCTGGTCAGCGAAGGGATTGCGCCGCCGCCGCCGTTCGCAAGCTATGCGGCAGTGTGCGCGGCGACGTCGGAGTCAAGCACCATCGCCGAGCAGATGCTGGCCGACTTCAAGTAGAAACCCCCGGGGCGGCCACCCGCCCAAAACCTCCCAAGCCCCGGTTTACGTGTAGACTTTGACCCTCGTTTTCCGCTTTATTCGATTCGCATAACATGACCACACTTGCCACCGTCCAACAGATGCTCGCTGAAGAGTTTGAGCTCAAGCCGGAGCAGCTTTTGCCCGAGGCCAAACTGATCGATCTGGGGATCGATTCGCTCGCCACCATCGAATTTTTGTTCAAGCTTGAAGACCGTTTCAAGCTTAACCTGAACGATGATCCGACCCCGGTTGAGTCGGTCGCCGACATCGCGGCCGAGGTGGACCGTCTGCTGGCTCTGCAAGCAGCCGCCCCGCATCCCTTCGCTGCGTGAAGCGGGTAGTTGTCACCGGTCTCGGCGTCATCTCGCCGCTGGGCAATGCGCCCGGCCTCTTGTTTGACTCACTGATCCGGGCGCGCTGCGGCATCGGCCGGATCGACGCGCCGTGGGCTGCGTCACTGGCCACACCGTATGCGGGAATTGCCAGCTGCGATCTCGAAGCGCACTTCCCCAAGATCAAGCGCAGCAGCCTGGACCGCGTGACCATGCTGGCGCTGCTGGCGGCGCGGCAGGCGGCAGCGCACGCCGGCATTGCCGCCACGCTCAGCGCCGATCAAGCCGCCAGCGAGCAAACCGGTCTGTACTGGAGCACCGGCATGGGCGGCGCCCACACGCTCGAAGCCGCTTATCAGGAATTGCTGGTGACACGCGCGCCGCGCCTGCGGCCCGCCACCATCGTGATGGTGATGAACAATGCCGCCACCGGCCAGATCGGCATTGACCTCTCGATTCGCGGCCCGAGCTATACCTACTCGTCGGCCTGCTCGTCGTCCGCGGTGGCCATCGGCGAAGCGTTCCGTGCGATCCGCTTTGGGCTGGTCAAAACCGCGATTGCCGGCGGCAGTGAAGCGCTGCTGACCGAGGGTGTGGTCAAGGCATGGGAGTCACTCGGCACACTGGCGCGGCTGCGTGAAGACAAGCAGGCGCAAGCGGATGGCGCTGCCACAGGCAGCCGCGATGCCGCCGCTGGCAGCCGCGATGCCGCCGCTGGCAGTCGCGATGCCGCCGTTAGCAGCCGCGATGCCGCGATCAGCAGTCGCGATGCCGCGACGGCCTGCCGCCCCTTCGCTGCCGACCGCAGTGGCTTTCTGCTCGGTGAAGGCGCAGCCGCATTGGTGCTCGAAGAGCGCGATGCGGCGCGCGCGCGCGGGGCGCAGATTCTGGGCGAGATCACTGGCTTTGGCAACACCACCGATGCCGGCCACATCACCCAGCCCGATCCACGCGGCCAGGCGCGCGCGATGCGTGCCGCCCTGATGGAAGCGCAGTTGGCGCCGGACCAGATCGACCATATCAATGCGCATGGCACCGGCACCAAGGTCGGCGATGCTGCCGAGACCCGCGCGATCCACGACGTGTTTGGCAGCCACGCGCCGCGCATTGCGGTCAGCGCCACCAAGGCGCTGCACGGCCACCTGATGGGCGCTACCGGCGCGCTCGAAACCATTGCCGCCCTGCTCGCCCTGCGCGAACGGGTAGCGCCGCCAACTGCGCACCTGTGGCACCCGGATCCCGAGTGCGATCTCGACTACGTGCCGCTCACGGCGCGCGCCCTGCCGCAGGCGCGCCATGCGATGTCCAATTCATTCGGCTTCGGCGGCAACAATGCGGTGCTGGTGCTGCGCCGGGATGACACATGAGCACCGGCCCGGACGCCACCCCAGCCATCCCAGCCGCTGCGCAGATACGGCGCAGGCGCGCCCTGCTGGCCGCCTTGGCCGGCCTCGCCGCCGGGTGTGCCGTGCCGGGAGCGGACGGCAAGCGTGCCGGGCACACGGCTGCGGGCAAAGTGCTGGTAATCGGAGCCGGCTTTGCCGGTTTGTCAGCCGCCCGCGCGCTGCGCCAATCGGGCTGGCAGGTGACGGTGCTCGAAGCGCGCGACCGCAGCGGCGGGCGGGTGCTGACTGACCGCAGTGTCGCCGGGCAAACCTTCGATCTGGGTCCCTCGTGGCTGCACGCCGGGCCGCACAACCCGTTGAAAGGCGTGGCCGCCGGCGCCGGCATCGCGACCCGCGTCAC
>JANOYK010000188.1:0-6338 GCA_031428855.1 Burkholderiales bacterium
CGCCAGCGACCACTGCGGGAACACCAGCGCGACCCGCGCTGCCAATGCCGCCTGATGGACCAGCCAGGTCAGCGCTGCGGTGATGGCGAGGCCCGCAATGCCGATCCAGAACGATTGCTCGATCACCACCGCGCGCAGTGAGCCTTGCCCGACACCGAGCGCGCGCAGGGTGGCGTATTCGCGGATCGACGCGGTGATGGCTGCTACCAAGGTTTGGCTGGTGATGATGATGCCGACCAGCAGGCCAAGCAAGGTGGAAAATGCGAAACCCGCGCCAGCACCCGATTCCGTCAGCCAGTACCACTGCGAGCGCTGCGAGAACTCTTGCGCAGTCCAGACCTGAAACGGTTTCACCGGCCCCTGTGGGGTCAGCTCGGCGCGCACCGTGGCGGCATCGGCACCTTCTTTGAGGCGCAGCAAAAAGTAGGACACCTCCTGCTGCTCACGCGCGGCCGAGCCGTCAATCGCGCGCGCAGACGAGAGCGAGGTGAGAATGTTGACACCGCCGATGGCACGCAGGCCCTGGATGGCGGCGGCGACCTTGACGCGCTTGCCGCCGATCTCGGCGCTGTCGCCCGCCTGCACGCCGAGCTTGACGCTGTCGGCAGCGTCGATGATGACCGTCATCGGTTCGAGCAGCAGCGCGCGCGTGTGCGGCGGCACCACCTTGGCGAACGCCATGCCGTGGGCTGCGGGGTCGATGCCGAGCAGATAGGCATACAGATTCGCCCCAGCCGGGGTGCGCCAATCGCTTTGTGCAAAGATGAACTGCTCAATCGCGTTCACCTGCGGGTGTATCCGCAAGCGCGTCTCCACCTGCGCGTTGAATGGCTTGCCCAGATCAATGCTTTGGGTGCCGGTAAAGCCGGCCCACAGGTCAGCGTCTGATTCGTCGATATAGACGGCGACGGTGCCGAACATGCCGATCAGCAAACCGAGTTGCACCAGCACCAGCAGACCCGAGAAGGCGACCGCCAGCACCGCAGCGAGAAAGCGTCGCCATTCATGACGCAGGGTGGCGCGGGCGAGGGAGACCATTCAGGCCGTGACGGTGTGTGGCAGCATGGGGTGCGAGCATAGCAGCGTTGCCCAGAGCCGCTCCGGTAGTGCATGGCAGGCCTGCGACAATGGCGGCAGATCGGGTTCCAACACACGTTTTCCGGGAGCGGGCATGAGGTTTTATTTATCTGCGCTGCGCTGCGCGCGAGCCGCGCTGGCGGCTTCGCAGTGGCTCGACGCGCCGGTGTGGGCGGTCTTCGCGGCGCTATCCTGGGTTGCGCCATCGGCCATGGCACAGACGCCGGCACCGGACTATCCGGTCAAGACCATCAGCTTCATTGTGCCGTATGCGCCAGGCGGCAATGGTGACATCCGCGGGCGGCAGGTGGCGCAAAAACTGAGTGTGTATTTTGGCAAGGCAGTGGTGGTCGAGAACAAGGCCGGGGCCGGCGGCAACATCGGCACCGACGCAATTGCCAAGGCGGCACCGGACGGCTATACCATCGGTATGGGCAGCTTTGCGCCGATGTCGGTTAACGCCGCCTTGTTCAAGAGCCTGCCGTTTAACCCGAAGACCGACGTGATGCCGGTGGTGCTGATCGAACGCGGCCCGCTGGTGCTGATGGTGCATCCGAAAACGCCGTACAAGAGCGTGCAGGATGTGGTCGACGCGGCGCGCACGCGGCCCGGTGTGCTGTCGGCCGCCAATGCCGGCATCGGCGGCTCGCACCATTTGTCAGCCGAGCTGTTCAAGCAATCGGCCGGCATCGATATCATCAGCGTGCCCTACAAGGGCGGCGCACCGGCCACCACCGATTTGCTGGCCGGCAATGTCGACATGATGTTCGAGCAGATGTACGCGGCGGCACCGTCGATGGCGAGCGGCAAGCTGCGCCCGCTGGCAATGACCGGGGCGAAGCGGCTGGCGCTGTTCCCCGACGTGCCGACGTTTGCCGAAGCCGGTTACCCCAAGGTGCAGGTGCTTAACTGGCAAGGCGTGATCGTGCCGGCCGGCACACCGGCGGCGATTATTGCGAAGCTGAACGACGCGGTGAACCGCGCTTTGAAAGAACCCGATCTGCGCGACAAGATTCTGGCCCAAGGCAACGAGGTGGCGGGCGGCACGCCGCAGGAATATGCCGCGCTGATTGCCAGCGAGTCCGAGAAGTGGGCGCGCGTGGTGCGCGAGGCAAGGATCAAACCGGAGTGATGGTCAGGCTGCGTAATGTGGTGCCGGGCCGCGCGCAACTAACCGGGCTGCTGCTCAGCTTCGCTGCGGGCGCGCTGTGCGCGTGGGCCGCCACGCCGATTCCGTGGATGATCGGGCCGCTGTTTGCGATGGCGCTGGCCAAGTGGTGCGGCGTGCTGATCGATGCACCAACCGGTTTCCGTGGCGGCGGGCAGTTGTTCATCGGCACCGCGCTTGGGCTGTATTTCACACCCGAGATGCTGGGCGTGGTCGCGCGCTTTTTCCCGTGGATGGTGGCGTCCGGCCTGTTTGCGCTGGTGATTGCGTATATCTGCGCGCGCGTGCTCACACGGCTCGCGCCGTCGTTCAAGCTCGATGCCACCACTGCGTTCTTCGCCTGTGTGCCGGGTGGCGCGTCCGAGATGGCCAACCTGACGGCGCGCTTTGGCGGGCGCGAAGACCTGGTGGCGGTGGCGCAGAGCGTGCGCATCCTCATCATTGTCGCCACGATTCCGTTCATCTACACCTACTCGGGTATCCACGGGGTGGACGCCTACACGCCCGCAGCGCGCGTGGTGGAGACGGCCGGCTTGGTGCAGTTGATCGCCCTGTCGCTGGCGAGTGCGCTGGTGGCGCAGCGCATCGGCGTGCCCAATGGCTTTGTGCTCGGGCCGCTGTTCGCCGCCATTGCACTTACCGGCACGGGTCAGGTGTGGTCGGCAATGCCGGGCTGGCTCATCAACTTCGGCCAGTTGATGATCGGCTGTTCACTCGGCGCGCGTTTTGAGCAGCACTTCTTTCGCAGCGCGCCGCGTTTTTTGTTTGCGGCTGGCGTGGCGACGCTGGCAGCGCTGCTGTTGTCGTCCGGATTCGCCGCCGCGATGTCAGCGCTGATTGGCGCGGGCGGGATTCACTGGACGACGGCGATCCTCGCGCTCGCGCCCGGCGGCATGCCCGAGATGAGCATCACCGCCAAGGTGTTGCAGCTCGGTGTGCCGGTGGTGGTGGCGTTTCATGTGACGCGCATGGCGATATTGGTGACCATCAGCGGGCCGCTGTATCAGCGGTTTTTGAAGGGGCGCGGGTAGCGCGGCTGGAGCCGTTCCTGCGTCGATGAACCGGTGTGGACCGGCGCGGCCGGTCTTGATTGAGAGAGCTGAATGCGTAGCGCACAAGAAAAACCAAAAACCGCATTTTCTTGTGCGCTGGTCACAGCATTGAGGCCTCCGGAACTGACTTAGACTGCGGGCTCAATCAATCTTTCACGCCAGAGAGTTGGTCAATGCGCTGGGACCCTTCGCAATATTTGAAATTTGGCAATGAACGCCTGCGCCCGGCGCTGGACCTGCTTGCACGCGTGCCACTCGATGCGCCGCAGAAGGTGGTTGATCTCGGCTGTGGCGCGGGCAACGTCACCCAGTTCATCGCGCAGCGCTGGCCGCTGGCCGAGGTAAGTGGCGTCGATAGCTCCGCTGACATGCTCGCCAAGGCGCGCAGCGCGTGGCCGGTAGCGCGCGCCGCAGGGTCTGCCACCAACAGCGCAGACCAAGCCGCTGCGCTCCCCGCAGCGCAATGGATTGAATCCGGCATCGGCGAGTGGCAACCCGCAGCCCCGGTCGATTTGATCTACTCCAACGCCGCACTGCACTGGCTGCCCGGCCACGCGCAATTGTTTCCCGCGCTGATGGCCAAGCTCACACCCGGCGGCGTGCTCGCGGTGCAAATGCCGCGCAACTGGGGCGCGCCATCCCACACCTCGATCGACGCCGCGCTCGACGCGCTCGGCCTCACCCCCGCACAGCGCGCCAGCATCAACGCCGCCAAACTCAACACGCCGGTGTCTGAACCGGCGCACTACTACGACTGGCTCAAGCCGCACGCCGCGCAGATCGACCTGTGGGAGACGCTCTACACCCACGTGCTCACGGGAGAGAACGCGGTGGCCGAGTGGGTCAAGGGCACGGCGTTAATTCCCGTGATGAATAGCCTGAAAGCGTTGGTGGGAGCGGGTGCTGGCGGCATGACGGCGGAGAATGGCTTGCACCAACGGTTTTGGGTCGATTACTGTGCAAGAACCAATGCCGCGTATCCGCGCAGGAGCGATGGCACGACGTTGTTGCAGTTCCGGCGCTTGTTTTTGGTTGTAGTCAAAAGCAGCTAAACGCTTACTGGTTGCTTGAACGTCTTGGTCTTGATGATTTGTAATCGGTCGATTACAATCATCCAATGTTTTCCATCAAGCCACTACTGCAATTCACCGAATGGCTCGATGGTTTATCCGATGCTGTGGTTCAAGGAGCAGTCGCATCCCGGCTTGACCGACTGTCTCTGGGTCTGATGGGTGACGTGAGTGCGGTTGGCGACGGCGTGTCGGAATTGCGGATTCATGTTGGTGCGGGCTGGCGGGTCTATTTCGTCAAGCGCGGCAAGGCGGTGATCGTGTTGCTCGCCGGGGGTTCGAAGCGCACGCAGAATGCAGATATCAAGCGAGCCAAACTTCTTGCGTCTTTAATTAATTAGCCAAAGGGATGTGACCATGACCCAGCGAATCAAAGTTGATGACTTGCCCGAGTTTGACTCGGCGCGCTACCTAGACAGCGATGAGGCGATTGCGGCCTATTTGACCGATATTTTGGAAGCAAATAATCCGGCATTGCTAGCGATGGCCTTGGGCAAGATCGCGCGAGCCCGTGGCATGAGCGAAATAGCCAAAGCGTCGGGGTTGACGCGCGAGGCCTTGTACAAAGCGCTGCGCCCGAACACACAGCCGCGTTTTGACACAATCAGCCGCGTATGCGCAGCGCTAGGTGTGCGGTTGGTGGCGCAGCCGGTGCCGGGCTGAGTTTAAATTTTCCGAAAGCCCTCCATGGCCGATTCCAAAGACCGTCTCCTGTACGAACTGGTGATGCGCGACGACCGCCGTTCCTCGCCGTTTTGCTGGCGCACACGCATGGCGCTGGCGCACAAGGGGCTGGAATATTCGACTGTGCCGGTGAAGTTCACGGACAAGCCGTTGCTTGCGTTTGCCAACACCAAGCAGGTGCCGGTGCTGGTCGATTTCGGCGAGGTGGTGTCGGACTCATGGGCGATTGCGCAGTATCTGGACGATACCTATTACCCGGAGCGCCCGCTGTTGATGGGTGGTGGCACGCGCTTTGTGAACCAGTGGGTTGATACGCAGTTGCATCCGGTGCTGGTGCGGCTGGTGTTGAAGGACCATTACGATCATGTGCTGCCGGAAGACCGCGAGTATTTCCGCACCACGCGCGAGCAGCGCTTTGGCATGACGATTGAGGCGGTGCATGCCGAGCGGTCCAAGCACGAGCAGGAGTTGAAACGGCTGCTGGGGTTTTTGCGCGAGATGCTGCGCGCGCAGCCGTTTGTGTGTGGCAAGGCACCGGCCTATGCCGACTACATTGTGTTTGGCGCGTTTCAGTGGGTGCGCTCGATCAGCCCGTTTGTGTTGTTCGACAAGGCTGACCCGGTGGCCGAGTGGCGTGACCGCATGTGCCGCTTGTATGGCAGCTTGGCCAACAGCGTGCCGCATTATGAGTAGTGCGTGAGCACTGCGCGAGGCGCTGCCGTGGCGCTACGCGGCAGTGTTGAACGGCGTTGACTACTCAGGCTTGATGCCGGCCGCTTTGACCAGCTCGGTCCAGCGCTCGATATCAGCTTTCATCTGCGCGGCGAACTCGGCGGGTGAGTTGCCCACCGGAATCGCACCGATGGCTTCGAGGCGTGCGCGCAGCGCCGGGTCGGCCAGCACCTTGAGCGTAGCCGCGTGATATTTGTTGACCACTGCGGGCGGCATGGCTTTGGGGCCGAGCAGACCGACCCACGAGTAGGCCTCGAATTGTTCCAGGCCCTTGATGCCCGATTCACGCACGGTGGGCACATCGGGCAGGATCGCGAGGCGTTTGGCGCCGGTGGTGGCCAGACCAATGGCGGTGCCGGCCTTGACGTGGGCTTGGGAGGCAGCGGCTGCCGCGAACATGAGCGGGATCTGACCGCCGATCAGGTCGGCCAATGCCTGTCCGCCGCCGCGGTAGGGGATATGCGTCATGAACACTTCGGCGCGCGCTTCGAGCAGCTCGCCGACCAGGTGCCCAGTGCTGCCGACGCCGGCGGTGCCGTAGTCCCATTTGCCTGG
>JANOYK010000189.1:0-2062 GCA_031428855.1 Burkholderiales bacterium
TTGCCACCAAAAAACCGTTTGAGACGATCATGGACGCTGACGAAGCCTCGGCCTGCGCCCTGATGGCGGCGGCACACCGCATCGCGCGCGCGGTGCAAGCCGAATTCAAACCGGCTGGCATGACGCTATTGCAGGCGAACAAGCCGGCCGGCTGGCAAACCGTGCCGCATCTGCATATGCATGTGCTGCCGCGTCACGAGGGCGATGGCGTTGACCTGACGTGGCCGCGCAAGGAGCCGGGGATGGACAAGTTGAAGGCGTTGGCGGCGCGCATCAAACTCTGAGGGTGATGCCCAGAAGCGCCGCTCCTGCCAATGATGCCGGCAGCATCACGGCCAAGAACGGCTCCTGCCAACGGTTTTCACCAGGCCTGCTCGAAAGAACGCGCGCCCAATTTAAGCGCGCACCGGCGGCCCGGCGTAGTCCTTGGCGATCTTCACTTCGGCGCGGCCCAAGCCCTCGATGTAGAGCTGCATCACATCGCCCGGCACCACTGGCCCCACGCCCTCAGGCGTGCCGGTGAGAATGATGTCGCCAGGGTAGAGCGTGTATTTGTCGGACGCGTACTCGATCAGCTTGTCGACGTTGTAGACCAGATCGC
This sequence comes from Burkholderiales bacterium, assembly GCA_031428855.1. Lineage (GTDB taxonomy): Bacteria > Pseudomonadota > Gammaproteobacteria > Burkholderiales > JAEUOS01 > CANJDH01. Next base: position 602 of record JANOYK010000189.1, read on the forward strand.
AGGTGTTGGCCTTTTGGCGCGTCACGCCATTGACCTTCAGTTCCAGGTCAAGCGCGTTGGGGTCTTTGATTTCATCGGCACTGGTGAACCACGGCCCGAGCAGCGCGTAGGTGTCGCCCGATTTGCGCCACGACAGCAGCTCTTTACCGCGCGTGGTCATGTCCAAGCCCATCGCATAACCGGCGATGTATTGGCGCGCGTTTTCCTTGGCGATGTTTTTGCCCTGCTTGCCGATGATGATCGCCAGTTCAAGTTCGTGATCGTTACGCCGCTCCGGGTAGAGCAGGCGCACTTCGTCGCCAAAGCCGACCAGGCTTGACGTTGCCTTGAGGAACAAACCCCAGTCAGAAATATGCGTGATGGTGGTGCGCCCGTGCTTGATGCCTGGGTCAGCGTTCGACTCTTCAATGTGCTTCACATAGTTGATCGGCGCATTGACGATTTTGGTCGGGTTCCCCACCGGCGGCAGCAGCTTCACGCTTGCCAGCAGCAGGCGCGGCGCGTTCGCCTTGAGCGCGTTGGCGCGGGCCATCACCGCACCGAGGTTGGCGATCAACTGGTCGCCCAGCGGTGCCGGGTAGCGCATCGGCGGGATGGCGTCGAGCGCGGGGGTGACGTCGATAATCTCGTCACCTTCGACCAAACCGAGCTGGTTGTGATTGAAACGGCAGAGTTTCATGGGCGGCTGGTCATTGAATTTCGGAAAAGCAGAATTATAATTTGCTCCCCGGCACCATCGTTAGGATCGTCATCATGCTTAGATTGTTTCGTTTTTGCACATTGCCCTTAGCCGTCGCCGCCGTGACGCTGCCTTCGATCACCTGGGCCAATGGCTGCTCTCAGTCGGGATCGCAAACCGCGATTTGCCCGCTGGGTGCGACCGGCACAGGCCTGCTCTCGTCGACGCTGACACCGGGCACCCAAGCGGCACCGCTGGCGATCACCGGCGTGTTATCGAGCGTTCTGTCTGGCAGCGTGTCGGCGGCGCAACGCGCTTCGCTTAACCTGCAGGGCGACACCGGCCAGGCTGCGGCGGGCGGCACCACGCGCTGGAACGTGTGGGGCGCGCTCGGTCAAAACCAGGTGGCGTACTCGTTTGAGCCGGCCCGCTCCAGCGGCAACATCAACCTGGCGTTGGGCGGCCTCGACTACACCTTCGGCAATAACGTGATTGTGGGTGTCGCCTACGCCGATGACCGCACCCGCATCGGTACCCAGTTCAACAACGGCTCGCTGGCAGGCAACGGTTATTCGCTAGCTCCCTATATCGCAGTGCCGTTCGCGCGCAATTGGGTGTTTGACGCCAGCATGGGCTGGGGGCGCAACAAGCTCTCCCAGGTTGACAACGTCACCCCGGGGGTCACGCTCACCGGCAACACCACCGACAAGCGTTTTTTCTCGTCGGTAGCGCTCAGCTATGCCGCGACCATCGGCAAAATGCAGTGGATCGGCAAAGGGATT
>JANOYK010000190.1:0-1847 GCA_031428855.1 Burkholderiales bacterium
GCGTCATCTTCATTATTGGCGTGGCCGCATTGACCCCATGAGCCTGTTTACCCACCTGCGCAGCTATACCCGGCGCGACGCGTGGTCTGACGCGATTGCCGGTGCGCTCACGGCTGCGGTGCTGATCCCGCAGGCGCTGGCGTTTGCGGCGCTGGCGGGCTTGCCGCCGCAGGCAGGGCTGTATGCGAGCGTGTTGCCGCCACTGGCGTATGCACTGCTCGGCGGCAGCCGCGTGATGGCGGTGGGGCCGGTGTCGGTGGCGGCCTTGATGGTGGCCTCGGCCTTGGGCGGGGTGGCGGGCGATGCCATGCGGATCGAGGCGGCGGCTACGCTGGCGCTGCTGGTGGCGGGGTTTTTTGTGCTGGCCGGGCTGCTGCGCGCGGGCACGTTAATCAATTTCATTTCCGGCCCGGTGCTGCATGGTTTTACCAGCGGCGCGGCGGTGCTCATCGTGGTGTCGCAACTGCCGGCCTTGCTGGGCTTTTCCAGGGGCGAGTGGACGATTGCGCCGCTGACGGCGGCGCTCGGGGTGGGCAGCCTGGCGCTGCTGGTTGGTTTGCAGATGTTGGCTGCGCGCTGGGGCATGCGCGGCAGCGCACCCACCAGCGCGCCCATCAGCGCACCCACCAGCGTACCCGCCAGCGTACCCGCCGGCGTACCCACCAGCGCACCCCTCGCCATCACCCTGCTCGGCCGCGCTGCGCCACTGCTGGCGGTGCTGCTCGCCACTTGGGCGGTGGTGCTCTGGAATCTGGATACAAGCAGCGGTGTGGCCGTGACCGGCGCGGTGACGAGCGCGTGGCCGGCCGGGCTGGGCACGCATCTGATGCCGGACTGGCAGCGCGTGCGCGAAGCGGCACCTGCTGCGGCGCTGATCGCGTTGATCGCATATGTGGAGAGCGCGGCGATTGCCAAGCTGTTCGCCGCGCGTGACGGCGAGACCGTCAATGCCAATCGCGAGCTGCTCGCGCTCGGCGCGGCCAATCTGGCGGCAGCGGCCAGCGCCACCATGCCGGTGGCGGGTGGCTTCTCGCGCACGGCGGTCAATGCCGAAGCCGGCGCGCGCACCCAGTTGGCCACCATCGTCACGGTCATCCTGTTGCTCGTGGCCACGGCGCTGCTGGCCGGGGTGATCGCGCGCATGCCGCGCGCGGCGCTGGCGGCGGTCATCATTGCCGGGGTGGTCAAGCTGATCGACTGGCGCGAGCCGCTGCGGCTGTGGCGTTACGACCGCGCCGAGGCGTCGGTGTTCATGCTCACTGCGGTGCTGACGGCGGCAGTCGATATTGAGTTCGGCCTGCTCGCCGGGTTGGCGCTCTCCTTGCTGTGGCCGGTGTGGCTGGCGCGCGCGCCGCACATCGCCGAGCTGGGGCGCATCCCCGGCAGCAACCACTATCGCAACATCGCGCGCCATCCCGCCGAGTCCTGGCCTGATCTGCTGCTGGTGCGGGTCGATGGCGCGCTGTCTGCCGCCAATGCCGCGCATGTCACCGCGTGGGTGACGCGTGCGGTGGCGGCGCGCAGAGAGGTAGAAAGCAAAGCGGCGGCAGGCAGCGCATTGCGTCATGTGGTGATGGACGGCGGTGGCGTGCATGCGATAGACGCTACCGCGCTCGATGCGATGGAGCAACTCGGCCGCGAACTGGCACGCCATACTATTGGCCTGCACTGGGCCGAGCTGCGCGGCCCGGTGACCGACCGGCTCGCGCGGGCCGGGCAGTTGCAGCGGCGGGGGCCGGGGCAGAATTTTTTAAACGTGGATGTGGCAGTGCGCGCGCTGGCTGCGGCCGCTGACTCGCAAGATAGTGAAAGGAGCGGCATATGATGTTCAAACAACTGTTCGATCC
>JANOYK010000191.1:0-16668 GCA_031428855.1 Burkholderiales bacterium
ACCAGGTATTTACGGGCCAGGAAGGTTGCAACGCGTTGATGCACTTCCGGCGTAGGCAGGGCAGCGGCATTGATCTCCCCCTCCTGGGCTTGCGCTGCGGTGCCAGCCTTGATGCTGTCCGGCTCGACTTTGGACAGCGCCGAGAGCAGCGGCGGCCCGTCTTGGGGCGCGGCGGCTGGTTTGGCGTAGCTGAAGGTGTTCATTTCCCACGCCACCAGCGCCACCAGCCCAACAATCATCAGACTGCCTTTGGCCAAATGCCATACCGTTTGCACGGCGCTTTGCAACTTTTTACTTGTCAAACGCGACATCTAAGCCTCCTATCTCTGCACGCTCGCAACCGCCCGTTCCGGTGAAGGAAAAGCTGGGTCGTTGCTTGCCTGCTTCGCAGTCGAGGGCCTGGTTTGGGGCTCACGCGTGTCCCCAAGATTCCACCAGACCGGAATTGGCCGCACAGCCTGTTCAGTAAGTGTGAACAGCGTCAACGGCGCTCATTGCCTGCGCCGGCAGACGCATGATGGCCGTGCCGGCATGATTGAAAAATCTACTATACGTAGTAGCCAAAAAACGGGGAGGTACGAACTGTAGTTCTGTTCTCCCTGATTTGTTGGCGGCATTGTAGGCATCGTTTGGAGGGTGGTCAACCTATTTTTTGTTCAATATAATCAATGAATTAGATAAAATGTCAAGGCCTTTCCGAGCCAAATCAAGGGTTTAGGCGTATACTTTACATCGTCAATTTTTGTCAAACCTAAAAATTGTGAAATATCAAGACCTTAGGGAGTTTCTCGCAGCTCTGGAAGGGCGTGGCGCGCTAAAAAAAATCGCCATTCCGGTCTCGCCCCGGCTCGAAATGACCGAAATTTGCGACCGCGTGCTGCGCGCCGGCGGCCCGGCGCTGCTGTTTGAAAATGTCACCAGCGTCCAGCCCGGCATCCCGGCTGGCAGCCACATGCCGGTGCTCGGGAACCTGTTTGGCACGGTGCGCCGGGTTGCGTTGGCGATGGGTGAAGACTGCGCCACCGACGCCGAAGCGCTGACGCGCCTGCGCGAAGTGGGCAAGCTGCTGGCATTTTTGAAAGAGCCGGAACCGCCCAAAGGCTTGAAAGACGCGTGGGAAAAATGGCCGGTGTTGAAGCAAGTGCTCAACATGGCACCGAAGGAAGTGTCGAGCGCGCCGTGCCAGCAGATTGTGTGGGAAGGCGCTGACGTGGACTTAGGCCGCCTGCCGGTGCAAACCTGCTGGCCGGGCGATGCCGGGCCGCTCATCACCTGGGGTTTGACGGTGACGCGCGGGCCGCACAAGCTGCGCCAGAATCTGGGCATTTACCGGCAGCAGGTGATGGGCCGCAACCAGGTCATCATGCGCTGGCTGGCGCATCGCGGCGGGGCGCTCGATTTCCGTGAGCATGCGCTCGCTCACCCCGGCACAGCGTTCCCGGTTGCCGTCGTGCTGGGCTGCGACCCTGCCACCATTTTGGGCGCGGTGACGCCGGTACCAGACTCGTTAAGTGAGTACCAATTTGCCGGCTTGTTGCGTGGTGCCAAGACCGAGCTTATCAAGTGCCTGGGCAATCAGTTGCGAGTACCCGCTTCGGCGGAGATCGTGTTGGAGGGCGGCATTGCGGTTGATACCGCCGACCCCACCGGATTTGAAACGGCGCTCGAAGGCCCGTTTGGCGACCATACCGGCTACTACAACGAGACCGAGCGCTTTCCGGTTTTTACGATCGAGCGCATCACCATGCGCGAGAAGCCGATTTATCACTCGACCTATACCGGCAAGCCGCCGGACGAACCGGCGGTGCTCGGCATGGCGCTCAATGAAGTGTTCGTGCCGTTGCTGCAAAAACAGTTTCCCGAAATTACCGATTTTTACCTGCCACCGGAAGGCTGCTCCTACCGGCTGGCGGTGGTCAGCATGAAAAAGGCCTACCCCGGCCACGCCAAGCGCGTGATGTTCGGGGTCTGGAGTTTTCTGCGCCAGTTCATGTATACCAAGTTCGTGATCGTGACCGACGACGATGTGAATATCCGCGACTGGAAAGAAGTGGTGTGGGCACTCACCACGCGAGTGGACCCGGTGCGCGATACCTTGTTGGTCGAGAACACCCCGATCGACTACCTCGATTTCGCCTCGCCGGTGTCAGGCCTGGGCGGCAAAATAGGGATCGACGCCACCAACAAATTGGCGGGCGAGACGATGCGCGAATGGGGCCGGCCGATTGCGATGGACGCGGCGGTCAAGTCGCGGGTGGATGCGCTGTGGGGTGGCCTGGGCTTGTGACGCAATGTGTAGGCACGTCCGCACAGACGTTGCCGCGCCCTGAGGGTCTTCTGCGGGTCTTCCGCGCTGCGGGCCCTTGGGCCTTTTTCCCGGCCAAGTGGCTAGTTGGATGCCCGCTGAGGCGCGAACAACTCGCGTGCGCCGCGATAGATGCGCCAGCCTGCCAGCGCGAAACCGGCGTATCGCGCCAAGTGAGTCAGCGCTCCGCCTGCCGCGCCGCCGGCCCCGCCCAGGCGCGCCGCGACCAGCGCGGCCACTGGCACCCGCAACAGCCCAATCAGCTTGAGACCCTTGTAGGTCACCTCGGAAGGGCGGCGCAGCGCAGCCACATGCTGCGCCAAATCCATACGCTCCAGCTCGGCGCGCAGACTGAGCGCCTCTTTGCGCAATTGCAGATGGGCGAGGTGCTGGTTCATGGCAGCGGTGGCACGCCGGGCGGGCGGCTGAGGTTGTCGCGCAAGGCATCGCGGTCTTTGGCCAGCTCGGCGATGGTGGCGGCAAACATGGACGGGCGCGACGCAAGCTGGGCGCGCAGACGCATCACCAGCCACGCCCCAGCGGCGGCGTAAACCAGCGCGCACACGCCGAGCGCCACGATCCGGTTGTCCCAAAATGCGGCCACCACCAGAAAGGTCAGCAGCAAAACCGCGAAGGCAAATGCAAACACGGCGGCGACGGCGGTAACGAGCAGCGCCACCAAGCGCTCTTTTTCTTCCGCGATCTCAATGCCGATCAACTCGAAGCGGGTGCCGGCAATGCCCAGCACGGTGTCAAATACCCCGCGCAAGGAGGCGAACAGGCCGGCTGGACGGGCGTCGCTGGGACGGTCCGGGCCGGGTGGGGCTTGGCGATCAGCCATGAGTCAGAAACGGGCGGCAGTTTGGCCGGGGGCGGGAGCAAAGACGGGAGCAAAGGCGGGGGCAGGAACGCGCCATTCCGCCCCGCCACACCACCCGCCGGCCCGCGCCGCGCGTGCCGGTCAGCGGCGGCCGATCAACAGGCCGAGCAGCAGTCCCACGCCAGCGGCGATGCCGACGGCCTGCCACGGATTGTCATGGACATAATCATCGGTGACGCGCGCGGCGACCTTGGCTTTGTCGGCCACCACCACCTGCATGTCGGCCATTTTTTCCTTGGCATGGCGCATGTTGACGCGCAGCTTGTCGGCCAGTTCAACCGCCTTTTCGCCAGTGGCGGACGCCATCGCCTTCACGATGTCATCGGCATCGGCCATCAGCACTTTTACGTCGGCAATCAGTTTGTCGCGAGTGACGTCAGTCATGATTTGCGCTTTCAATGAACGGTGGAACCACGAATTATAGGCGCGCAGCCCGGGATTGAAGGGGCTGACTGACTCAGACTGTAACTACACTATTGAAAAAACCGCGATTTATTAGACGATGGTCTTTCATCGCAGCCTTGCGTCACCGCACCCGCACCGGCAGCGCCTTCATGCCGCGGAACACCAGCGAGTTGATCCACTCTGGCTCCGGGCCGGCGGCCTCAACTGACGCGAACCGCTTGAGCAGCGCTGGGAACGCCACCTGCCCTTCGAGACGCGCCAGCGGAAAGCCTAAGCAAATGTGCAGGCCGAAACCGAAGGTGAGATGCGGCACGCCGTCGCGTTCAAGATCAAGCACGTCCGGCTGCGCGTAAGCCTCGGGGTCGCGGTTGGCGGCGTTGAGCATCATGAAGACGCGGTCGCCTTCCTTCAACTGCTTGCCGCGCAGTTCGTGGGTCTGCGCGACGATGCGCACTTGCGCGCCGGAGGGGCCGTCGTAACGCAGCAGTTCCTCGACGGCGGCGGCGGCGAACTTGGCATCGGCAGGCTGATTCGGTGTGCCGGTACGCGCGCGCAGCTTTTGCTGCTCGCCGGGAAAGCGTGCCAGCGATAGCATGCCGTTGGCGATGTGATTGGTGGTGGTCTCGTGGCCGGCGAACAACAAGAGGATGCAGGTGGCAATCAACTCGTCTTCACTCAAGGTGTCGCCGTTGTCGTTGATGTGGACCAGCTCCGTCATCAAGTCATCGCGCGGATCGCTGCGGCGCAGCGTGATGTGGCGGCGGAAATATTCGGCCATCTCGTGCGTCGCCGCTTCGGCGGTGCCGTACTTTTCACTTGAGGTGCGCGAGGAGCCGATGAAGAGCGCAATCTCGTCCGACATGCGCTTGACCTGTGCCAAATCTTCACGCGGCACGCCGAGCATCGCCATGATGACCAAGCACGGCAGCGGGCCGGCGAACTCGCTGATGAAGTCGAATTCGGTCTTGTCGCCGATGCGGCCAATCAGCCACTGCGCGATGTCTTCAACTTGTGGCCGCATCGCCTGCATCGATTTGTTGTGGAACACCTTGCCGGTGAGGCGGCGCAGGCGCGTGTGCTCGGGCGCATCCTTGAACACCATCCAGAGCGACAGGTAACGCATGATGTCGCCGATTTTTTTCGCCTCTTCGCTCGGGATCGAGGCGAAGAACGGGCGCAGGCGGTCGGACGACATGCGCGCTGGCTCCAGGCACACACGCTTGATGTCGTCATAGCGCGTCAGCACCCAGCTTTTGAGGCGCGGACTCCAGTGCACCGGGTCCTCCATGCGCATGCGGTCAAACAGTGCGTAGGGGTGGGCGAGAATCGCCGGGTCCTCGGGCCGGTAGTCGATCATCGGCTGATGGTCTATTGCGCATTGCGCAGCATGCGCTGTGGCGCTGCCTTGCAGCGGCTCGGACAAAATCTCACTCATGTTGTTTTCTCCAAAATCGTGACGGCACAAGCCGCCTCGTCAAAGCCTATCACGCCGCCGCCGTTTTCGATCAAACCAAGCGACGCACCCTCGATTTGACGCGCACCGGCCTCGCCGCGCAATTGCTGCGTGATTTCATAGATCATCGACAACCCAGTCGCACCAATCGGATGACCCTTCGAGACCAGACCACCCGACACATTGACAGGAATTTTTCCGCCCAGCCGTGTCGCACCCGATTCGACAAATCGGCCGCCTTCACCAAGCGCGCACAGCCCGAGCATCTCGATCTGATAAATCTCGCAAAACGATGTCGCATCATGCACTTCGGCCACATGAAAATCGGCCGGTTGCAAACCGGTTTTTGCGTAGGCTTTATCGGCTGCAATTTTCGACAGGCCCGGCTCATCAAGCTTGCGGTATTTGCCACCCGAGAGCGTGGACGTGCGGACCTTCACCGCACGCGCTTGTGCTGATGGCGGGAAGTTCGCCAGCGCCGCTTCCGAGCAGAGGATCGCCGCCGCCGCACCATCACCCATCGGCGCGCACATCGAGCGCGTCAGCGGGAAGCTGACTTCACGATCGGCCAGCACTTCGTCAATCGACACTTCAAAGCGGTACTGCGCCTTCGGGTTGAGGCTGCCGTGGTAATGATTTTTCGACGCGCCCGCAGCGATCTGGCGCTGCGTGGTGCCGTAGCGTTTCATGTGCCAGGCCGCTTGCATCGCATAGGTATCCATGTAGACCGTGCGGCCGGGGCCGGTCTCGAATGGTTTACCCGCCTGCGCACCGGCGGCAGCGTAATAGGCCAGCCACTTGTCACGGTCAAGCTGGTCAATGCCGGTCGCAAAAATTTCCGGCACCCGCTCCGGGCGGTCCGGGCTGATGAGCTTCTCCACGCCGAGCGCGAGGCTGACTTCGCATTCGCCCGAGAGCACATCTTTCCACGCGCCGTGAAACGCAAACGCTGCGGTGGCACAGCCGCCCTCGACATTAATCACTGGCACCCGTTCAGGAAACAACCCCTGCTCGACCAGCGGCGTCAACACTACCTGCCCACGGATGCCGCCCTGGCCCCACTGGCCCATGCCGCAATTGCCGAACCAGGCTTGCTCAATCAGCGCGCTGCCGCCGTGTGCGCCAGCGCTGTTTCCATCGTGCAGGCCGCAATCAGCCAGCACGTCAAGATAAGCGAGGCGCGCAAGATCCTGAAATGATTTATCCGCGTGCTTGCCAAAGGAGGTGCAGGCCGCACCGATGATGTAGACAGGGTTCATGTCAAAAGTGTAAACCAAACGCATTTGTCTGGCGCTGCCCGGCGATGCCCCGTCCGGCAAGCTGCCGCGCATCACTGCCCGGGCCGGGGGGCCGGCACGCCCTACCGCTTCTGGCCCTAGAATTCCGGATTCACCTGCCTTTGTTCTGGAGAAATTACCTTGGACGATCTTGACTTTTCCCACCTCGCCCCCGCTGCGCCCGCCGCAGCGCCCGCCCCGGCCCCGCTCACCGCCACGCGGATTCCGGTAAAGGCCGCAGCCTTGCCGCACGACCCGCAATTGGCGATGCGCTTTTTCCGCATCGCCGGTGAAGAAGAAACGATCGAGGCCGGTTCTAACGTATTTGCTGAAGGCGAAAAACCCTCGGGCATGTTTGCCAAGCGCGCGCGCATGTATTTCCTGCTCGAAGGCCAGATTGCCCTCACGCTCAAGGGCAAGCCGCTCTACATGATGCTGCCGGGCGAAACCTTCGGCGAACTAGCCATCATTTCCGACGCGCCGCGCAGCGCCACGGCGACCGCGCTCAAAAAATCACGCGTGCTTTCGCTCGACGAAAAACGCGTCCTCACCTCGTTGCCGCAGGAGCCCGAGTTTGCGCTGCAAATGATCAGCGGCCTGAGCGGACAAATGCGCCGCAGCGTCGAAAAGCTGCTTGCAGCCAAGAGCGGCGCGCTGGTGCCGCGCCAGGGCGGCTCGGGCTTGAATGCCGATCAACTCGCCAAGCTGCGCGACACGCTGGGCGACCCCTTGCCGACCGCCATGAAGCGCGGCGAAATTGTGGTCAATCAGGGTGCCATGGGGATCCACATGTTTGTGGTGCTCAGCGGCCGCGTCACCATCGGCGTCAACAACCGGCCGGTGGAGCAGATCGGCACCGGCGAAACCTTTGGTGAGGTTGCCATGCTCGGTGCTGCGCCGCGCGCCGCCACTGCGATGTGTGAAGAAGATGGCGGCTGGCTGCCGGTCAATCGAGATGCGTTTCTCAAAATCGTCAGAGCCCATCCTGCCGCCGGTATGGCGCTGATGCATTCGATGTGCGAGCGCATCCAGCATCTGAACTCGCAGATGGGCGCGTAGGCGCGCTCTGGCCGCACCGCCGCTGGTGCGTCTTTGATTGCGCGCCGCCGGATCCAGTCCGCGCGCGCCGTCCGGCATGGCTCCTGCTCCCGGCTCCCCTCCAACTCCTTTCGAGCGCACCGTATCGCCCATGTCCACTCCCTTCACTGGCCGGCGCGAAGACCGCCGCCTCATCACCGGCACTGGCCGCTACACCGATGACATCAACCGCGCGGGCCAGCTCTACGCCGCGTTCCTGCGCGCCGACCGCGCCAGTGCGCTGATCCGCGCGCTCGACACCAGCGCCGCGCGTGCAGCTCCCGGCGTGGTGGCGGTGTACACCGGCGCCGACCTTGCGGCCACTGCCTTCAAAACGCCCGCCACGCTGGTGAGCTACCCCGGCCGTGACGGCAGCGCCGTCAACCTGCCGCCACGCCTGCCGCTGGCGCGCGGGCAGGTGCGCTATGCCGGCGAAGAAGTGGCGGTGGTATTGGCGCACAGCGCGGCAGCGGCGCACGATGCTGCCGCGCTGATCGAGGTGGACTATGAAGATACCCCGGCGGTCGCGCATCCGCAAGATGCCATCGCGCCCGGCGCCGCGCTGGTGCATGCCACGGTGCCGGGCAACCTGGTGTTCGATTACGAATATGGCAGCGAAGCGGCGGCCGCCCAGGCCTTTGCCGCAGCCGAGCACACCGTGCGCCTGCAACTGGACAGCCAGCGCGTAGCACCAGTGCCGATGGAGCCACGCGCGTGTCTGGTCGAGTTCGACGCCGCCAGCGGCGCGTTCGATGTGCATGTGCCCAACCAGGGCCAGATCAGCATGCGCGGCGGGCTGTGCCACATCCTCGGGCTGACACCTGACAAACTGCGCATCCACGCGCAGGATGTCGGCGGCGGCTTTGGCGCGCGCTCTGCCGCCTACATGGAATACGTGATTCTGATGTGGGCCGCGCGCACCCTCAACGCCAGCATCAAATGGACTGGCACGCGCGCCGAGCAAATGCTCACCGAGTCGCATGGCCGCGCCGTGGTGATCGACGCTGAGCTCGCGCTCGACCGCGACGGCAGCTTCCGCGCATTCCGCATGCACTGGCTGTGCGATCAGGGCGCGTATCTCACCCCGGCCGGGCCGCTCATCAACACCATGAACGGCAGCCTCACGATTGGCGGTGCCTATGCCGTCACCGCAGGCTATGGCCGCCACCGCTGCGTGCTCACCCACACCTGCCCCACCACTGCCTATCGCGGCGCGGGGCGGCCCGAGATGGCCTATGCAGTCGAGCGCCTGGTCGATGAAGCAGCGGCACAGCTTGGCCTTGACCGGGTCGCAATCCGGCGCAAGAACGCGATTGCCAAAGCCGCGATGCCGTATAAAAACGCCGCAGGGGCGATCTACGACTCAGGCGATTTTGCCGGCCTGATGGATCAGGCGATGACGCATGCGGACTGGGCCGGCTACGCCGCCCGCCGCAGCGCCACCCAAGCGCGCGGCAAGTTGCGTGGCCTGGGGCTGGCCATGTTTCTCGAACCTTCCGGCGGCGGTGGTGCGCCCAAAGACCAGATCGCGCTGCGCTTTGACACCAGCGGCGCATTGATCCTGCACGCCGCCACGCAGAACCACGGCCAGGGACACGAGACGGTCTACCCCGAATTCGTGGCGCAGCTGTTGGGCATCGACGCCGCGCGCATCACCCTGCGCACCGATGACCCGCTCTCAGCAGCGCTGATTGGCAACGCCGTGACTGGATCACGCACCACGCAGCAACTGGGCAGCGCGTTCAAGGCCGGTGCGCTCGAAGTGATTCGCAAAGGCAAACAACTTGCCGCTGCGCGCCTCGAAGCCGCGCCTGAAGACATCGAGTTTGATGCGGACCGGGCCGGCGCGGCCGATGCGGGCAGCACCGCCGCCACCGGCGCCGGCCGCTACCGTGTCAAAGGCACCGATCTTGGCATCACCCTCACCGCGTTGATTGAAGCGTACCGCAGCAGCACGCCCCACCCGCTCGACACCGATGCCGAAGCGCCGCTGTCGCGCGCCTTTCCCAGTGGCGTGCATGTGGCCGAAGTCGAGATCGACCCGGACACCGGCGTGACCACACTGTGCAGCTACGTCGCGGTGGATGACTGCGGCACCGTGCTCAACCACACGCTGGTTGAAGGCCAGATTCATGGTGGCCTCGCACAGGGCGCAGGCCAGGTGTTTGGCGAACAGTGTGTGTACCAGCGCAGCAGCGGCCAATTGCTCACCGGCAGTTTGATGGACTACACCATGCCGCGCGCGGGCATGCTCGGCAACGTCAAAGCAGTTGAGCACTCCGTACCCAGCCCCACCAACTTGCTCGGGGCCAAAGGCACTGGCGAAGCCGGCACCACCGGCGCGCTGCCCACACTGATGAATGCCATCGTCGATGCGCTGCGGCCCCACGGCATCGCCCACTTCGACATGCCGGCCACGCCGGCGCGGGTGTGGCAGGCGCTGCGCGCACGCGCATGACCAGCACTGCGCTTCGCCGCGCCCGGTGGGCGCTTGTCATCATGCCGCTTGCCCTTGCCCTCGTTGCCGCTGCGGCACTGGCACAAACCGCTCCCGCACAAACGCCGCCGCAGATCGGTCAGGTCAGCAAAGACTCGGTCTGGGTGCCAACGCCGGAGCGCATGATCCGGCGCATGCTTCAGATCGCCGACACCACCAAAGATGACGTCGTGATGGACCTCGGTTCGGGGGATGGCCGGGTGCCGATCCACGCGGCCAGACATTTCGGCGCGCGCGCCATTGGTGTCGAGCTTGAGGCGAATCTGATTCAGGTATCGGAGCAGGCGGCAATCGCGCAGGGAGTAGCGCACCTGACGCGCTTTGTGCGTCAAGACATGTTCGAGGCCGACCTGTCCGCCGCCAGCGTGTTCGCGCTCTACATCAGCCCCGGTGCCATGCTGCGTTTGAAGCCGAAACTGCTGGCACTCAAACCGGGCACGCGCATCGTCTCGCATCACTTCACGATGGACCCGTGGGAGCCAGATGAAAGTTTCCGCATCGAAGGCCGCAGCGGCTATCTGTGGCTGGTGCCGGCTGACGTGGGTGGCCGCTGGCGCGTGTCGTTGCAGGGTGACGCGCTGCCCGGTGATGCCGTCTCGGTGCGCTTTGAGCAAACCTTGCAACAGCTGCGCAGCAGCGGCGAGCGTGGCGGCCAAGCCATCAACATCGTCGGCGCGTGCCTGCGCGGCACCGACATCAGCTTCACCGCGTTTGACCGCGACGGCCAGTCACGCCAGTTTCACGGCCACGTCGAAGGTGCGCAGATGCGCGGTGAATCGAGTGTCGCAGGGCGCGCATCACTGCGCTGGAGCGCCACGCGCGATTAAGCCGGGCAACGGTCTGCACGGCTCCCCGTACCCCGCCGCGCCTGCTCCTGCTCCTGCTCCTGCTCCTGCTCCTGCTCCTGCTTATTCCCCCCCAAACGTCCTGGCCCGCATACTGCCTCCTATCCTATGAATCCCCGCTTCGACACCGCGCTGCGCGACACCGTGGCAACCCGCCTGCAACAGCGTGAACTGCGCACGGCACCGGCCGGCGCGCTCAAGCGCGCCGCCGTCAGCGTGATCCTGACTGACGACGGCCACGGCCATGCCGCGCTGGTGCTCACGCTGCGCCCGCGCCACATGAAAAACCACGCCAATCAATACGCCCTGCCCGGCGGCAGACTCGACGCTGGCGAGACCGCGCAAGACGCCGCGCTGCGCGAAATGCGCGAGGAGATCGGCCTGACACTGGCTCCTGGAGCCATTCTTGGGAGATTAGATGATTACCCGACGCGCTCCGGCTATCTCATCACACCGCTGGTGGCGTGGGCACCGGCGGATGCCGTGTTCACGCCCAACCCGGACGAAGTCGCCGAAATTTACCGGGTGCCGCTCGCCCATCTCGCCTTGCCCGGCTCACCGCAATTGATCACGATTCCCGAGAGCGAGCGCCCGGTGATCCGCTATCCATTGCTCGGCACCCTGATCCACGCGCCCACGGCGGCGGTGATGTACCAGTTCATGGAAGTGGCGATCCACGGCCGCGAGACCCGCGTCGATCATCTGGAGCAGGCGGTGTTTGCCTGGCGCTGATGCCGTGGCACCGGCAGTTGATCTACCACTTCAACTACGCACCGGCCGGAAAGCGTTGGTGCGAGCGGCTTTCAGGCTGCAAGCCGCCAACACCGCTGGCAGCAGCGCAGCTTATTCCGGCACGACATTCGCATCGCGCAGCACCTTGCCCCACTTCGGGATTTCCGCCTTGATGAACTCGGCGAACGCGTCCGGCGCGCTGGCGGAGAGTTCCACCCCCTGCGGCGCGAAGCGCTCGCGCAAGGCCGGTACACGGGTGATCTTTGCCACCTCTTGCGACAGCCGCGTCACGGTCTCGCGCGGCGTGCCAGCCGGGGCCACCAGCCCGAACCAGATCACCGCTTCGTAGCCGGGCAGGTTGCCGGCCTCGGCGACGGTGGGCAGTTCCGGCGCAGACGGACTGCGCGCGGCGCTGGTCACCGCGAGCGCGCGCAGTTTGCCGGCGCGCACTTGCGGCAGCGCCGAGACGCCGGCGTCAAACATCAGGTTCACCTGTCCGCCAATCACGTCGGTGAGGGCGGGCGCGCTGCCCTTGTACGGCACATGCGTCATGTCGAGACCGGCCATCGAGCGGAACAGTTCACCGGCCAGATGAATCGAGCCGCCCTGGCCGATGGAAGCGAACGTGAGCTTGCCTGGCTGCGCTTTGGCCAGGGCCATCAACTCGCGCACCGAGTTGGCCGGCACGGCGGGGTTGACCACCAGGTAGAGCGGCGAGAAAAATGCCATCGACACTGGCGCAAAATCCTTCGCCGGGTCGTAGGACATTTTCTTTTGCGAATTGACGTTGATGGCGAGACTGGTAACGCTGCCAAGGAACAACGTGTAGCCATCGGCCGGCGCTTTGGCGACAATCTCTGCGCCGATCATCTGGCTCGCACCGGGTTTGTTGTCGATGACGAAGGGCTGGCCCAGTTGTTCGGCGAGGCCCTGTGCGATGGCGCGCGTGACCGTGTCGCCGATGCCGCCCGGCGGGTAAGGCACGACGATGCGCACCGGCTTGGCCGGGTAAGCCTGCGCTTGTGCCGGCGCGGCTGCGCCGAACAGCATCAGCGCAGACAAACCAATCTGTGCGGCGAGTAGCCAGAGCGTCCCGGATGCGCCGGGTTGCGCGACCCGGCGCGGTATGCGCAACTGGTCAACCGGCAGAGTCAATTTCAGGTTCAAGTTCATTGCGCCGCTCCTGACTGGGCGGCCGGCGCGCGTCCGGCCTCATGGGAAAACCGTTCCAGCATCACTTCATTGAATGTCTTCGCGCCTGCTGCCACCCAACTGCCCGAACGCATGCAATAGGCCCCGGCGTCCTGCGCCACCGCCGGCGGCGTGCCATGCGCAAGGTCGCGCGCGCCATGCAACACCACGCGGCGAAACCGCACCACTGCCGCATCGGTTGGGGTGAGATGCTCCAGCGTGCGATCCGCAATCAGTCCCTGGCTGTCCTGCACCATCGCGTCCTGTTCGGAGACGCCACGCACGCCGGTGAAGGTGCGATGGCGCTGTTCGTCGCGGTCAATCTGATAATCGTTGTGGCGATTGCGCAGCGGCACGTAGTCCGGGCCGACTTCGCCGATGACGCCGTGACCGGTGCCAAATTTTGTGCGCTCGGCATCGCTCAACGGCCGCTCGGGGTTCCACGCGTAGGTGTAAATCCAGCACTCGGTGTCGGAGATAGGCACCCAGGTCTGCCCTTGATAGTTCTCGCCCGGCAGCGCATTGGGTGCAAGGCTGTGATTGGGCGTGAGGAACTGGCTGATGCGCCAGTAAAGATCCGCGCCATCGGCGTGGCGTGCCGCGCCAGCCGCAAAGCCGGCCGCGTGATCGGCGAAGGAAAAACGCGGCAGCGGGTCATCGCGCATCCACTTCAAGCGCTTCTGGTCGGCGTTGGCGTCGGGATGAACCGTCGCCGCCACTTTCGGCGCGGGCATGTGCAGAAACGAAAAATGCGCGGTGTCGAGCGCGCCTTCGATCGACTGCGCCCAGTTGCACTGCTGCAATTTTTTTGAGACGTAGCGATGTGCCTCGGGCACCAGGCCGGCTTCGAGTGCAGGTAGCGGCGGCAGAGGCGACGCCGCATCCACCGGCCCCATATAGGCCCACACCATGTCCGCATATTCGCGCGTGGGATAGGCCTTGATGCGCATCTTGCCGCGATACGCTGCGTCAGGCGGCACGTTCGGCATTTCAATCGCATGGCCGTCAAGATCAAACTTCCAGCCGTGATAAATGCAGCGGATCGCGCAGTCTTCATTGCGCCCGAAAAACAGATTGGCACCGCGATGCGGGCAGGTGGGCTCGACCAATCCGACGCGGCCATCGCTGACGCGAAACGCAATCAGGTCTTCGCCTAACGCTTTTATCCTGAGGGGCGCGCCATCGCGCTCCGGCAATTCACGCGATAGCACGACCGGCATCCAGAAGCGGCGGAAGTAACGCCCCATCACCGTGTCCGGCCCGGTGCGGGTGAGCAGTTCATTGTCGGCGGCGCTGAGCATCCATGGTTCCTCTCGATCCGATCAGGCATCGATCATCGCACAGCACCAACCTATTCACACAGCGGGCATCTCGTCGTAAGTGCGCCCGTTAAGTGTTCTACCGGCGGTTCCTTTGCGCACACCGCCCCATTGTTTAAAGAAGAATGCGGTTTCGGAATCCTTGCACTGTCGAAGTATCGACTGTACCCACTCAGGCTTCATCGGCCGAGCACCGGGCCCTGACTCGCCGCCAACGATGACCCAATCAATATCGTCGAGTGGAAGTGCGTCCAATGGGCCAATGAGCGGCTCACAAGAGAGAAATTTAACTACAGCCGGAGTATCCGAAAGAGCATTGATCCTATCGACAACCCGGCTATCTTCGACACTGACTCCCATCCATACGTTTGCCGGCCATGGCAACGCATGCGCCACCTTGAGCAACCGCTCGCTCCGTTTGGTCAGCACCTGAAAAGTATGCTGAGGGCACTCAGACATGGTCTTGAACACCGACTGGATAAATTCGAGCGGAATCCGTTCTTGAAACAGGTCACTCATCGAGTTCACGAACACCACACTGGGTTTGCGCCAATGTTTAGGTGCCTCGACCAGATCGTGAATCAGATTGACCTTGCCTGTCCATTTCGGACCTTGGCTGGTCATTTTGACCAGCCCTTGATACGGCAGGCCATCGCCGCTGAAACGATAGGCCATTCGCTCAGCATAGCAATGGCGGCAACCGTCCGATTCGCGCGCGCATCCGCGCACCGGATTCCAGGTCACCTCAGTCCATTCAATAGCGGTTTTCATGCCCATATAATAAGCAACTTTATACTGATTTAATATATAGCAAAACTTTTTATCTGTCAATCACGCGTCTAGCAAGTCATTTGCAATGCTGAGTGCTGCTCCGGCTCCGCGGGGATTGCTTGCAGCGAAGCACAGCAAGAACAGCGGTGATCCACGGCTATTGCGAAGGAATCTAGGCCGTGGAGCGACTCCCTGAAATACTTCCGTGAGTCTCTTTGTCCAGAATGCTGCTATTGATTCACAGGTGGCCACCTTTTCGACTTGGCCTTCCAGGCTGAAAAGATCGTGTTGTGCAGCCTTCTGATAAAACTCGGTTCGCCACGCGTCGGTTCCAAACACCTCGGTGAGGCGTCGGGCAAAGCCTGCAGGTGGCTCCTTATCTCTTGTCAAAAGCCGGTTCACCCCTTGCGCAAGCGGAAACAACAACCAGAGATCAACCGCTTTGGTTTCTGCGAGCAGCCGAATGGTGTTCCAAGAGACGGACATTCCGTATGGATCCAGAAAAACCACCGCGCGCCAAATTTTCCAATCCACGTGATACATGCAAAGTTCGCGCAACAGATCGTTTGCATCGCCATTCCAAAATTGACAACTGCTTTCCAGCGCCGGGAATTCACTTCTGACCATCGTCCGTAGCTGATTTACGTGATCCTGCTTTTTGTCGATGAATACATATCGGTCGAATGGGCTGGCGAGTTCCAATGCAATCCGCGCACTTCCCCTTCTGAATTCGTCAACCTGCGTTTGATCGTCGCTGGCAAACAGACTGTCTGGGTCAACTTCCGACTCAGTGGAGTGTTGATAGTCGCCGGTGCCCGCAAAGGCATCAACGTAAATGGTCTTGAAATATCGCGCTTTTTCATTGCGCGTGAAAATCATCCGGTACGCTTCCAGATACTTTCGCAATGCGGTCAGTTTTTCCGATGTCCAAGGGCCGCCAAACTTGTGAGTCGCCAAGAAAGCCTCGAATTCTTTGTTGTTCAGGAGATACCTGCGCGCTGCCGACAGCCCTACAAGTCTAACGCACAGCCTCGGATTTTCAACCTAGCCAATCTCCAATTCACTTGGGCGCAACCTGCTTGGTCAACACCCCGAGAGCGTTGTACTCGGCGCGCAATTCGCGCGCGAACGCGGCGCCACGCGCACTGGCTGGCGCTTCACCCAGGCCCGCGAGGTAGTCGAGAAATTTCGGCTTTTGCGCGGCGGCAAGAAACGCTGCTTCGATCCTGGCGATGATCTCCGGCGGCGTGCCTTTGGGCGCGACGATGGCGCGCCAGAACACGGTTTCCACCGGTCCGATGCCGAGCGCATCGAGCCCGCTCGCCTGCGGGAACAGCGGGTTGTTGGCTGCCGAAGTGAGCAGTAAACATTTGGCGCGCCCCGCTTTAACCTGCGGCAGAATGCTGGCAATGCCGCCAGCGTAGAACGTGATGTGGCCGCCGATGAAGTTGCGCGCTGTGTCGTTGGCCCCGGCGAAGGGTACCGCACGCACCGCCAGCCCGAGCGCAGCGAAGATGCGCTCTGCGCCCAGATGCAGCATGCCGCCCACGCCTTCGTGACCGTAGGTGTATTTGTCCGGGTGTTGCTTGATGTGGGCGACCAGCTCGCGTGCGTTGGCAGCAGGAAAATCGGGCGCGGCGCAGAGCACAAAAGCAGCTTTGGAAATTTGCACCACCGGGATGTAATCGTCCGGTGTGTAGGCCACTGGCTGGCTGTGCGGGCTGGCGGTGAGCGGGCCGTTCCACACGGCAGCAATGGTGTAGCCGTCGGGCGCGGCGCGCGTCAGTTGCGTCATGCCAAGGGTGCCGCCGGCACCGGGGCGGTTGACCACCACCATGCGCGCACCCATGTCGGCCTCGGCCAGATCGGCGAGCATGCGCGCCTGCACGTCCATGCCGCCACCGGCGGCGATGGGG
>JANOYK010000192.1:0-5727 GCA_031428855.1 Burkholderiales bacterium
CACGGAGAGCACCGGCGGATGAAGTGATGCGGCTGGTGGAGACCTACCGCAGCCGTAGACCGGCGCCTCTTGCAGAGGCGGTCAATCTGGTTTTCGAGGCCAACCGGGTCCTTGCCGAAGAGACGATTCTTGGTTAAAGACGCCATACGTTGGGTATCAAAGCTGGGAATGCGCGACAATTGAGACATTCCCTTCGCGAGGCATCACCATGGAACTGACTGCTGTCCTTACTCCCGCTGAAGAAGGCGGCTACGTCGCGCTCAACCCGGAGACGGGCACTACCACTCAGGGCGAAACGGTGGAAGAAGCGGTTGCCAATTTGAAAGAGGCGACGGCGCTCTATCTGTCCGAATTTCCGCTCCCCGCTCCCGGGCATCCCGTAGTCACCATGTTCAGCCTGCCGGCGCATGCCTAAGCTGCCGCGTACCTCCGGGGCGGCGATCATCAAGGCCCTTGAGCGTCCCGGTTTCACCAAGATTCGTCAAACCGGCAGCCACGTCGTCATGCGGCGCGGACCCAAAGGTTGCGTGGTGCCGATGCACAGCGAGGTCAAGGTCGGCACGCTTGCCGGCATCCTGCGCCAAGCGGACGTTTCTCCCGACGAGTTCACTGGCGACTTTTGAAGACACACAATCAGGCGTTCGAGTATCGGCAATCGAACGATTGGGGGTCAAACCATGAACATCAATCATTACACCTACCGCGTGACCTGGTCACAGGAAGACAGCGAGCATGTAGGCTTGTGCGCAGAGCTTCCGTCTTTGTCCTGGCTTGCACCTACCCCCGAGAAAGCGCTTGCCGGTAGCCGTCGCGTCGTCTCGGAGGCCGTGGTCGACATGCAGGCCGCGGGAGATTCCATTCCTGAGGCGCTGGCTGAAAAGAAATAAAGTGGGCGTTTCATGGTTCGCGTTCCTTCGCTGGTACACCGTGCACTGGCTACCGAGGCGGCCGAACAGGGCGTGAGCATCAACCGTCTGGTATCGGCGAAGCTGGCGGCCTGAATCGCAGCCGCAAGGCGGATCGCGCGGTCAGCGGGGATAGCGACGGACTCAAGCGGCGATGATCTCGTTCAATCCCTCCAAGACCTGATCGAGCTGCTCCGGAGACGCACGGCCCAGCCTGACGCCGATGCGTTCGACCGACTGGCCGGTGTATGCCGCGCTGGCCGGCGGCGTGCTGATCGTCTCGACCGCATCGATTTTGATCCGCTGGGCGCAGGCCGAGGGCGTGCCTTCGCTGGCGATTGCGGCATGGCGCTTGACGCTCGCCTCGCTGGTGCTCGCGCCGTTGGTGTGGCTCAAGGCGCGCGAAGAAATCGCGGCCATGCCGCGTGCGCGGCTCGGCCTCGCGCTCGCGTCCGGCGTATTTAGTGAAATTTAAACACTTCGTGGGATACGTTTTTGGGGGACCAGATCATTCCGGTCAATTCGGTTTTCAGCAATTCTCCGCCATACCTGCCGCTTGGCCTTGAAAACGATTTATTGCGGCGTGCCGTAAGGAGTAACATTTGCACTCGGAAATATTCTGATGGCGTGAGGTTCTGGATTTGATACGCATTGGGCAAAAGTATTGTGCGCTGAAGGGTGCGGCGGTGTTTGCCGGGTGTCTGCTTCTTGCCGGGTGTCTGCTTCTGTCCATCGTACCAGCCCATGCCGCGCGCGATGCCTACGCCGAGGGCCTCAAGGCCTATCGCGCCGGGCAGCACGCCACAGCCTACAAGGTGTTGCTGCCGCTGGCCAAAAAGAAGGACGCGCGCGCCATGTATCTCGTTGGCGTGATGTATGAAGGCGGGCGCGGCGTGCCGCAGGACGATCCCACGGCGGCGGGCTGGTATGAAGCATCGGTCAAACAACGTTACGCCTCGGCCCAATACAGCCTCGCGCGCATGACGATTGAAGGCCGCGGAGTGGACAAGAGCCGCGACAAGGGCATCGCCCTGCTGCAAGCGGCGGCGGCGCAAGGGCATCGCGAGGCGGCGGCATTGCTCGAGCGTCTCGGCGCGGCCGTGGCGGCGCGCGAGCCGGCGCCTCCCCCGACTGCGGTGGCCAAACCGGCTGTGACCCCAGCCATGCCTGCAGTGGCAGAAGTATTCACCCCGCTGAACCGTTCCGCCGTGCAAGCCTCACACGCGGCGCTGCGCAGCCTGCTGCAGCGCCTCGCAGCAGCTGACGACGCCAAATTACGCCAGGGGCTGCCGCTGCTGGTGCATGATTTTGCTTACCAATACTGGCATGTCGAGTCGATCGGCGAGACCGCGCTGGCCGCTGCCTTCGCCACTACCGCGCGCGAATACGCCGGCCCCCTCACCACCCTGGCGGCAGACTTGGCGTCGTCAAGCGCGGCCGAAGCCCAAGCTGTCAGCGGCCTGCTGATCCGCCTGGCCGGCTCGCCCAATCCAGCCCTGCTCACCGGCTGCCCTGCCACCATCGCGGCGGCACAAGGCGGCTTCGCGTTTGCGTGGTTTCAGGCGGCGCGCTGCATCACCGCGCGTGATCCACGCCAGGCGGGCGAGTGGATGCTCGCTGCCGCCGTTGCTGGACACGCCGGCGCGCAGGAGTCAGCCGGCCGCGCCTGTCTGGAGAGCACTCCCAAAGACTGGCGTTGCGCCAAAGAGTGGCTGACCCGCTCCGCGCGCAGCGGGCGTGCCTCGGCCCTGCCGGTGCTCGGCTGGACCTTGGCCAATCAACCCGATGCCAGCGAAGCCGACCAGATCAGCGCGCGCGACTGGTATGAAAAGGCAGCCGGCAACGGTGACCTGTTTGCCATGAACAATCTGGCCGCCCTGCTCGAGCGCGGTCCCGCCCCGCTGCGCGACCCCAGCCGCGCGCGCCACTGGTATGCGCAGGCGGCGCACACCGGCTTTGGCCCGGCGCAATTCAATCTCGGGCGCATGCTCGCCGAAGGCATCGGCGGTGATGCCAACCGTGACGATGCGGCAGAATGGCTGCGCAAGGCTGCTGCGGCGGGTGTGCCCGAAGCGCGCACGGCGCTGGAGCAATTGACGCGCTAAGATGCGCCGCCGTGTCGGCGGTGGTGGTGTATCAGCGGCAAAGCTGACCTGCATACACCCGCAGCACCCGCAGCACCCGCAGCACCCGCAGCACCAGCTGCACCCGCAGCACCCGCAGCACCAGCTGCACCCGCAGCACCAGCTGCACCAATCGCCCCAATCGCACTTTCCCTCCTCCACGCCAAGCCATCATGCCCGCCACAACACCGGTTGCACCGTCCAGCAAAACGCTCGAAACCTTTCCGAACCCCGCGCCGCAGCGCGACTTCCATATTCACATCCAGATTCCCGAATTCACCTGCCTGTGCCCGATGACCGGCCAGCCCGATTTCGCCACGCTGTTTCTCGACTACGTGCCCGATAAAAAATGCGTCGAACTCAAGAGCCTCAAGCTCTACGCCTGGAGTTTTCGCAACGAAGGCGTGTTCCACGAAAAAGTCACCAATGCGATTCTGGACGATGTGGTGCGGGCCATCGCGCCGCGCTTCGCGCGCCTCACCGCCAAGTGGTATGTGCGCGGCGGCATCTTCACCAACGTCGTGGCCGAGCACCGCAAAAAGGGCTGGAAGCCGCTGCCGCGGATTGACCTCGCCGGGTTTGAGCCGGAAGCGAATATGCGCGGCTGACACGGCAGCACCAAGACTTGCATTGCCGGTCAGACAGTCAAAAAATGAAAGCACAGATACCCGGAAAACCGCTTCCACCAACGCCTGCAGCCGAGCAACTCTTTATAACCCGCTCCCAGAGCCACTCTCCGGCCAATTACCCGAGCGGATTTTGACGGTAGTACGCGGCCAGCAGGCGGTACATATCCGGAAACGTGTCCTGCACATCTTCGGGCCGCGTGAAAAACGCCTCGGACAGCACGGCGAAAAATTCGGCCGGATGCTCAGCAGCGTAGGGGTCGATCAGCGGTGCTTCGCTGTCGCGCTCGCCGTCCGCTTCCCACGCCGCCACGCTGGCAGCGAAGCTGTCGAAGCTGTGGCTGAGCACCGCCTCAAACTCGCGCCCATTGAGATCGCGGTGAAACGCGGGCGAAAACGGCGGCACACCGGTGGCGTCGCCCTTGAGCATGTCGATCTTGTGGGCGAACTCGTGGATCACGACGTTGTAGGCCGGGGTCTGGTCTGATCCGGCCTGGGTCACGTCGGCCCAGGACAGCATCACCGGCCCGCCCGGCATCGCCTCACCCGAGATCACGTCGTCGTAGACGTGCATCACACCGTCGTCGTCCATTTCCTCGCGCCGCACCCGCACTTCGCCTTCGTAGACGACGATGCCGTGCCAGCCCGAGTAGAACGACAGATCGAGATTGAGAATCGGCAGGCAGGCCTGCGCGGCAATCTGTAACTGGATGGCGAGCGTGATGGTGAAATCATTGCCGGGCGCGAATTCTTTTTCGGCGCAGAACAGTGCGACCAGTTCGCGCAGGCGGTGATTGTCATCAGCACTCAGACGGTCGAAAAAACGGTAGGGCGCGAGCGCCGCAAGCCAGGCATCGTCGGGGACAGCGTATTTTTCAATCAAACGCCGCTGCTGCCATTGTTTGAATCGCGCCAGCATCAATCGCGCACCTTGGCGCGGGCTGTGTTGCCGGTGCCGTTTTTGATGCCGCCGCCATTTTTACTGCCGTTATTTCCGCCGTCATTCCCATCGCCGCCGCGATTGCTCACGGCCAAGCCAACCAGCACCAGCACAAACCCCGTCACATGAAACAGTGCCAAATGCTCGTTCAGCACCACGCTTGAGAGCACGCTGCCAAACACCGGCACCAGATACAGAAACAAGCCGGTGCGCGCCGGGCCGATAGCCACAATGCCTTTGTTCCAAAACACGTAGCAAAGAATCGACGGGCCGATGCCCATGTAGAGCAGCACCGCGAACACCTTGGGCGACCATTGCGGTGGCTGCGCAATCGCCTCGAAGGCAGCAAACGGCAGCAGCGTCAGCACCGCCGTGACGGCCAGCACCGCGACAAACGAGAACAGATGGATCGTGATCGGATGGCGCTTGACGATGATGGTGTAGAGCGACCATGACAGCATGGCACCGAGCACAATCAAATCGCCGCGATTAAATTGCAGTGCCGCCAGACGCGCCAAATCGCCCTCGCCCACGATCCACAGCGCGCCGAGGAACGACAGACCCAGCCCCGCGCCCTGCCGCCACGACAGCCGCTGTTTGAGCAGCAGCCACGACAGGCCCATGATGAAAAACGGCACGGTGGCGTTGAGCAGCATGGCGTTGAGCGCGGTGGTGCTTTGCACGCCTGCATACGAGAGCGCGTTGTAGCCGCCCGCGCCGGTGAGCGAGAGCAGCAGCAGCACACCGGCATCGCGTTTGATCTGCGGCCAATCGCGCTGCACCTGCCGCCACGCCAGCGGCAGGATGATGATGAGCGCCACCAGCCAGCGTCCGAGGGCAGCGCCATTGGGCCCGATCTCATGGCGCACGTCGCGCGCCAGCACCCTGTTAAACGCCCACAGGAAACTGGTGAGTGACTACAGCGCGTAGGGCGAAGTGAGCAGGCGCAGCCAGAGCGGCGCCGCAGGCGGTGCATGCGGTGCAGGCGGTGCAGGGGGCACAGCGGGCGCGGCGGGCGCGGCGGAAGCTGCGGCGGGAGGCACAACAATAGTCACGCTACCGATTATAGGCAGGCGCACAAACTACAATTCTCCTATGAAGGCAGGCGCACAAATTACAATTCTCCTATGACG
>JANOYK010000193.1:0-2737 GCA_031428855.1 Burkholderiales bacterium
CAGGGTATTGACCCCAGCGATGGCGCACGCTGGCAGTGGTGGAAATCGGTGATGCAAATGCACCCCGAGCTCAAGGAAGTGGAGCTTGCTGCCGGCCCAGCCAAATTTAAGCTCGGACTGCGCGACAACCCGACTTTTCGCGAAACATTGCGTCAACATTTTGCAGGCGGGATCGATCAATTATTAACAAATGTTCAAGCATTTTTTGGTGAACTGGCGAAGACCATCCGTTTTGAAAAACAGATGAAAGACACCGGCAAGCTGGTCGTCATTGTTGATTCGCTTGAGCACTTCGGTGGGCGGCCGAGTATTGGAAAGAGCGACGACGTGCTGCAGGGTGTGCTCGACATTTTTGGCATTCACGGGCGCGCATTGCGTATTCCCGGCTGGAGCGTGGTCTATTCCGTGCCGCCACTGCTTCCCAAGCTTGCGCCTGGCATGGCCGGCTCACCGGGCATGAGCGGCAACTATTACCTCACCAGCGCGCACGTCTTCCATGATCGCAGCGATACGCCGGACGATGACACCATCGACAAGAAATTGGTGCCGCTGGTCATCAGCCGCATCGGCGCGACGATTCAGCCCGAATTGATCCCGGCCAATCTTCTTCGTGAAATCGTTCTCATGACGGGCGGTGATCTGCGCGATTTGCTGCGCACGGTGCATGAAGTGTTGGTGAGTTGTCTTGCCAAAAATGCGTTTCCGGCCACACCGGAAATTCTCAACCGTGTGTTCGATGAACTGCGCCGGCCTTACTTGCCATTCACGATGGATGTCGCCAAGCGCCTTGGCCAGATTCGCGCCAGCAAGGAGGCGCAGATGCTGACCACGGCAGAATGGTTCGACGTGATCGGTGACCTCGCGCAAAAGCGCGTCCTGCTTTATCTCAACGGCACCGAGTGGTACGACGTACACCCCTTGCTGCGCGAGCCGCTGGCAAAACAATTGGCACGGCAATCCGCCGCCGCGCCGCCGCCGGTCACCGGCTAAGAGCCTGCCGATGGCGCTGACGCTGCCGGGCATCGCCAAACTGCGCAACGCAGCGCTTGTTCTGCGCGAGACCACCGGCTTCGCGTACCTGCCCATCATCGTGCCGCATGAGGTCGCTGGGCGCGACGCGCTGCAAGAGTTACAGCGAGCCAGTGCGGTGGCAGACGAGGAGTGGCATGAAGTGGTGTGGCCCGAAGCTGCCACCAGCGCATTGCCGTCGTTGCCGCTCACGCCCGAGGCTATCTCTGAACAGCGCGAGGCACTCGCCGGGCAGCGCAAAGCCCTGCTGCAATCATTCGACTCGCAGCTATTACAAGACGCGCACGCCGGTCATGCGCTGGTGCTTGACGCCAGTGCATCAACGCGCCGCGCCCTCGCCACCGAGGTAGTGACTTACCTCAACCAGCGCCGTGAACCATTGCGCTCGCACCAGCGCCGGCTGATTGTCGTGTGGCCGGCTGCGCTGTCGGACATCTTGCTTGGTGGGGCGCCTGATTTGTGGTCTCAGCGCGCGCTCTCGGTGGTGCTTGCCGATGAAGATGCGACGTTGACTCCAAGTGGCGACAGCCTGCGCGAGGTCGAACCTATCCTGCCGTCTCGCGCCATATCCAGGCGTCCCAACCCAGTCGTCGAAGCACAACTCGCGCAATGGTTCGCCACGCATGATCTGCGCCGGGCCAATCTTTCTGGCGCAGATGCATTGACGCTGGCGGAAGTGCTTTACGAGCGCCAGGATTTTGTCGAAACACAATTGCTGGCGGAGGCGGTTGAGCGCGCTTTTCCGGATGATGACGGTCTCATGGCAGCGGGAAAGGTATGGCGTGGCTTGGCTTTGCATGGTCAAGGCGACCGTACACAAGCGCTCCAAACGGTGGTCGATGCCGTAGCGATTTACCGCCGTCTCGTCAAGATTAACCCCGCCACCTATGAACCGGTCTTGGCGGGAAATCTGAGCAATCTCGCAAAATTTCAAAGCGAAACCGGGGATCGCGCTGGCGCTCTGGCCGCAGCTCTCAAAGCAGTAGAGATTTACCGCCGCCTCGCTGAGGGCGACCCCGCCGCATATGAGCCGGTCTTGGCAGCGGGGCTGAACAATCTTGCGATACTGCAGAGTACAACTGGAGACCGTGCCGCTTCTATGGCTATTGCGCTCGAAGTAGTGGAGATTCGCCGTCGCCTCGCCAAGGCCAACCCCGCTGCATATGAGCCGGTCTTGGCGGGAATATTGAACAACCTCGCGATTCTTCAGAGCGCAACCGGAGATCGCACTGGCGCTCTGACAACCGGGCTCGAAGCAGTGGGTATACGCCGCCGCCTCGCCAAGTCCGGCCCCGCCGCTTATGAACTGGATTTGGCGATGAGTCTGAACAACCTTGTGGGCTATCAAAGTGCAACAGGAGATCGCGTTGGCGCTTTAGCTACCGCGCTCGATGCAGTGGAGATCTACCGCCGTATGGCTC
The DNA here is from genome assembly GCA_031428855.1 of Burkholderiales bacterium. Classification (GTDB taxonomy): domain Bacteria; phylum Pseudomonadota; class Gammaproteobacteria; order Burkholderiales; family JAEUOS01; genus CANJDH01. The sequence goes on from JANOYK010000193.1 coordinate 2,451, forward strand.
GCGCCAACCCCTCCGCCTATGAGCCGGACTTGGCGCGCTCGCTATGCACCCTCGCGAGTGCATTGGAGGCCGGCGGTGAGACGCCCGAGGCGCACTTGGCTGCGGCAGAAGCAGTCGCGCTGCTTAGCCCTTGGGCGCAGAAGATGCCGGGTGCGTTTACTGACTTGAGTGACACCGCTCAAAACCTGTTGGCATCGTTAAAGCCTCGTTAAAGGGAATGGCACTTACTTTAGGCCCGCCGAGGTAGAAGCGACGGTGTAAGTATTTGAATTGGCAGAGGAGGCTGG
>JANOYK010000194.1:0-2008 GCA_031428855.1 Burkholderiales bacterium
CAATCGTGGACACCGGCGGCGTGGCGTGACCATGATGACGGCCCGTGGCTGCGCATGTTCCGCAACGCGCGAGTCTGGCTGGGGTGATGTTCATTGCGTCACTGCCTGAAGAATGGCTCCAGGAGCGCTTGTTACGAGACATGCCTTGAAGAAGCGCATGGATAGGGCGTGACAGCTGACCTGCCTCTCTGGATTCAGATCGCGTTCAAGGTGGTGATTGCCGCCAGCGTGGTGGTGACTGCGTCGGTGATTGCCGAGAAGAGCGGGCCGTTTATCGGCGGCCTGATCCTCGCGCTGCCGGTGTCGGTGGGGCCGGCCTATGTGATGCTGGCGTTGCAGGCCAGCCCCGAGTTTGTGTCGCATAGCGGTACCGGCAGCCTCGCCTCGAACCTGATGACCGCAGCCTACGTGGTGATCTACGTGTTGCTGGCGACGCGGGTGCCGCTGATCGTCAGTCTCGGTGCGGCGGTGGCGGTGTGGACGGCGGGCGTGCTGGTGTTGCACTCATTGAACTTGTCAGCCGGGGTGCTGGCGCTGCTCAACGTGCTGGCGTTTGCGGTGTGCATTCCGTTGTCGCGCCACACGCTGTCGGGCACGCCGCCGCCGCCGCGCGTGCGGCGCTGGTATGCGCTGCCGTTGCGTGCCTTGCTGGTCGGCGCACTGGTCGGCAGCACGCTTGCGGTGAGCGCGCTGATTGGCCCGGCCTGGACCGGCATCGCGATGGCGTTCCCGATCACCCTGACCAGTTCAGTGCTCATCATGCAGCCGGCCCTCGGTGCCGATGCCACGCGCGCGATGATGGCGAGTGTGCTGCGCGGGCTGGCTCCGTTTGCGCTGGCGTTCTGGCTGATTCATGCGTGTACGCTGCCGCTCGGCGTATGGCCCGCGCTCGGGATGGCGCTGCTGTCGATCCTGCTGTGGGTGGGGGCGTTGTACTGGCGCGGGTTGCGGGGGCGCTGAGGCGCGGGGCTGTGCTGCAAGCGCGGCACGGGTATGTGCATCCTTCAGTGGAGAACTCTGTGCCGCCCACAGGTCAACTCTCAGCGCAGCCCTCAGTGCAGCCCTCAGTGCAGCAATTCCGGTTTGGCATCGAGCATGCTCACACCATGCAGTTTCGAGCCGGTGACGGCTTGGCGCAGGGTCTCAATCGCTTGCGTGCGCAGGTAGCTCTTGCGCCAGACCAGCGCGACGCGGCGGTCCGGCACCGGTGCAGCGAACGGGCGGTAGACGATCAGGTCTTTTTTGCGCGCTGCCGTGTTGGGTACAGCCGACGCCGGCAGCACGGTGAGGCCGACGCCGGAGGCGACCATGTGGCGGATCGTTTCCAGGGACGAACCTTCAAAGGTCTTTTGAATGCCCTCGGCGCTGCTCGACGAGAAGCGCATCAACTCTGGGCACACTTCGAGCACCTGATCGCGCAGGCAATGGCCGGCCCCGAGCAGCAGCATGGTTTCTTTTTTGAGATCGCCGGCCGGAATGGTTTTGCGTTTTTCCCACGCATGCCCGGCCGGCAGCGCCAGCTTGAAGGGTTCATCGTAGAGTGGCTGCATCATGAGGCCGGCACCGGTGACGGGCAATGCCAGCAAGGCCACGTCAATGTCGCCATTCTTGAGCATGTCAAGCAGACGGTAGGTGAAGTTTTCTTCCAGCACCAGCGGCATGTCGGGCGCAGCCTTGATGATGCGGGGCACCAGCAGTGGCAGCAGATAGGGAGCAATTGAGTAGATCACACCGAGGCGCAACGGCCCGGCCAGCGGGTTCTTGCGCAGTTTGGCCATCTCCTTGATGGCGGCCGCTTGTTCGAGCACACGCTGCGCCTGCGCCACGATCTCCAGTCCGGCAGCGGTCATGCTGATGTCGTTGCTGCCACGCTCGAACAGGGTGACGCCGAGTTCATCTTCGAGTTTTTTGACCGCCACCGACAGCGTCGGCTGGCTCACAAAGCAGGCGTCGGCGGCGTGGCCGAAATGGCGTTCGCGTGCTACCGCGACGATATAACGAAGTTCTG
>JANOYK010000195.1:0-1831 GCA_031428855.1 Burkholderiales bacterium
ATCACGATCTGGGTGATCCGCCTGATCGTGACGACGATGGACGGCGTGTTTCCGCCATGGATGATCCCCGAGGTGGTCGAGCGCCTGCACATTCCCGGCTTCGGTCTCATCATGGCGGCGCTGCTGGTGTTCATCACCGGTGTGCTGGCAGCCAATTTCATCGGCGAGCGTCTGGTGTTGTGGTGGGAACTGCTGCTTAACCGCATTCCGATCGTGCGCTCGATCTACTCGTCGGTGAAGCAGGTGTCGGACACGATTCTCTCGCCCAATGGCCAGGCGTTTCGCAAGGCGGTGCTGGTGGAGTATCCGCGCAAGGGCGCGTGGACGATTGCGTTTCTCACCGGCGTGCCCGGCCCCGGCGTGGTCGAGCATTTGCCGGGCGAGCATGTGAGCGTATATGTGCCGACCACGCCCAACCCCACCTCCGGTTTTTTCCTGATGCTGCCCAAGGCTGAAGTGTTTGAACTTGAGATGAGCGTCGATGCGGCGCTCAAGTATGTGGTCTCGATGGGCGTTGTCGCCCCCGGCGTGCCGGGTGCCGGGGCCAACGGCAATGGCCGCAATGGTCACAACGGGCGCAATGGCGGCACCGGCGGCAGCGCCAGCTATCCGCCGCTTTGACACTCGCTTCCCTGAAATTTTCTTTCGTTCTGGATTCACCATGCGTACCGACTACTGCGGCCTGATTGGCACCAAACACCTCGACCAAACCGTCACCCTGAACGGCTGGGTCAACACCCGGCGCGACCACGGCGGCGTGATCTTCATCGACCTGCGCGACCGCGAAGGCGTGGTGCAGGTGGTATGCAATCCGGGCCGCGCCGAGATGTTTGCCAACGCTGAAAAAATTCGCGGCGAGTATGTGGTCAAGGCCGTGGGCAAAGTGATCCGGCGCGAACCCAACTTGGTCAACCCGAAAATCCGCAGCGGCGAAATTGAAGTGGTGTGCCACGAACTGGAAATCCTCAACGCCGCCGTCACGCCGCCGTTCCAGATCGACGATGAAAACATCAACGAGAACGTGCGCTTAGAGCACCGCGTGATTGATCTGCGCCGCCCGCAGATGCAAAAGAACCTGATGCTGCGTTACAAGGTGGCCCTCGCGGTGCGCAACTATCTCGACCAGCTCGGCTTTGTCGATATCGAAACGCCGATGCTGACCAAGTCAACACCCGAAGGCGCGCGCGATTATCTGGTGCCGTCACGCGTCCACGACGGCATGTTTTTCGCGCTGCCGCAGTCGCCGCAATTGTTCAAGCAGATGCTGATGGTGTCCGGCTTTGACCGCTATTACCAGATCACCAAATGCTTTCGCGACGAAGACCTGCGCGCTGACCGCCAGCCCGAGTTCACCCAGATCGACTGCGAGACGTCGTTCCTCAACGAGGGCGAGATCCGCGACATTTTTGAAGGCATGATCCGCAGCGTGTTCAAGTCGGCGATTGACGCCGATTTACCGGCGCAGTTTCCGGTGATGCCGTATTCGCAGGCGATGGCGTTGTACGGCTCGGACAAGCCCGACATGCGCGTCGCGCTCCAATTGACTGAACTGACCGACGTGATGAAGGATGTCGCCTTCAAGGTCTTCAGCGGCCCGGCCAACAACCTGGACGGGCGCGTGGTGGGGATGCTGGTGCCGGGCGGAGGCGCGGGGGCAGGCGCGATCACGCGCGGCGAGATCGACGCCTACACCGAGTTCGTCAAAATTTACGGTGCCAAGGGTCTCGCCTACATCAAGATCAACGATGTCACGCAACTCAATGAAACCGGCCTGCAATCACCGATTGTCAAAAACCTCTCGCCCGAGTCGCTCAAAGCGATTGTCGAGCGC
>JANOYK010000196.1:0-13847 GCA_031428855.1 Burkholderiales bacterium
GAAGCTGCGCACAGTCACACCGTTTCATCCCAAAAGGCCTTGAATTCGAGGGGATTCGAACCATATTCAGGGCATCTTAATTTTTCGCATTGCAGGAGAAGAACATGAGCAAAGTTATCGGCATTGACCTCGGCACCACCAATTCATGCGTCGCGATTCCCGACGGCAACACCGTCAAGGTGATCGAAAACTCGGAAGGCGCTCGCACCACGCCGTCGATCATCGCCTATCTGGACGATGGCGAGATCGTGGTCGGCGCATCGGCCAAGCGCCAGGCCGTGACCAACCCGAAGAACACGCTCTACGCGGTCAAGCGCCTGATCGGCCGCCGCTTTGAAGAAAAAGAAGTGCAAAAGGACATCGCCCTGATGCCCTATGCCATCGTCAAGGCCGACAACGGCGACGCCTGGGTCGAGGTGCGCGGCAAGAAAATGGCCCCGCCGCAAGTTTCGGCCGAAGTGCTGCGCAAGATGAAAAAAACCGCTGAAGACTATCTCGGTGAAGAAGTCACCGAAGCCGTCATCACGGTGCCGGCTTATTTCAACGACAGCCAGCGCCAGGCCACCAAAGACGCCGGCCGGATTGCCGGTCTCGATGTCAAGCGCATCATCAACGAGCCGACCGCAGCCGCGCTCGCGTTTGGCCTCGACAAAGACGGCGGCGACCGCAAGATTGCGGTCTATGACCTGGGTGGCGGCACCTTTGATGTGTCGATCATCGAGATTGCGGACGTTGATGGCGAGAAGCAGTTTGAAGTGCTCTCGACCAACGGCGACACTTTCCTGGGCGGTGAAGACTTCGACCAGCGCATCATGGATTTTCTGTGCGACGAGTTCAAGAAAGAGCAAGGCGTGGACTTGCGCCGCGACATGCTGGCGCTGCAGCGCCTCAAAGACGCGGCTGAAAAGGCCAAGATCGAACTCTCCTCCAGCCAGCAGACCGACATCAGCCTGCCCTACATCACGGCCGATGCGTCCGGCCCGAAACATTTGTCGATCAAACTCACCCGCGCCAAGCTCGAACAACTGGTCGAGGCACTGATCGAGCAAACCGCCGGGCCGTGCCTGACCGCGATCAAGGATTCGGGCGTTAAGGTAGGCGACATTTCCGACGTGATTCTGGTCGGCGGCATGACGCGCATGCCCAAGGTGCAGGAGAAGGTCAAGTCGATTTTCGGCAAAGAGCCGCGCAAAGACGTGAACCCGGACGAAGCAGTGGCCTACGGTGCCGCCGTGCAGGGTGCTGTGCTCTCAGGTGATCGCAAAGACGTGCTGCTGCTTGATGTCACGCCGCTGTCGCTCGGTATCGAAACCTTGGGCGGGGTGATGACCAAGCTCATCAAGAAAAACACCACGATCCCGACCAAGGCCAATCAGGTGTTCTCGACCGCTGACGACAATCAGGGCGCGGTGACGATCCATGTGCTGCAAGGCGAGCGCGATGTCTCGGCCGGCAACAAGAGTCTGGGCCAGTTCAACCTCGAAGGCATTCCGCCCTCGCCGCGCGGCATGCCGCAGATCGAAGTCACGTTTGACATCGACGCCAACGGCATCCTGCATGTAAACGCCAAAGACAAGGCCACCGGCAAAGAGAACAAAATCACGATCAAGGCCAACTCCGGTTTGTCGGAAGCCGAAATTGCCAACATGGTCAAAGATGCCGAAGCCAACGCCGCTGACGACAAGAAGAAGATTGAGTTGGTGCAGGCCAAGAACCAGGCCGACGCGCTGGTGCATCAAATGAAAAAAGCGCTGGCCGAGCACGGCGACAAGGTGCCGGACGAAAAAGCCGCGATTGAAACCGCCATCAAAGAGCTCGAAGAAGTGCAAAAAGGCGAGGACAAGGCCGCGATTGAAGCCAAGACTGAAGCGCTGATGAAAGTGTCGCAAAAGCTCGGCGAGAAAATGTATGCCGATGCGCAAGCGGCGCAGGCGGGTGCGGCGACCGGCGCGGCCGATGGTGGAATGGGTGGAATGGGTGGAATGGGCGGTATGGGTGGCGCGGCGGGTGCGGCACCAGGCGGGGCGGCAGGCGCGTCGAAAAAAGACGACAGCAACGTGGTCGATGCCGAGTACACCGAAGTGAAAGACAAGAAGGCGTAAACCGCCTACGCGGCGCGCGCAGAGCCTTGCCCCACGGCGGGCAGGCCTTCAGCGCCGCGTGACGTTTTACGTGGCCGGGTTCGAGCGCACACGCTTGGCGTGACGTTCAATCCGGCCGCCTCGCTTATACGAAATGGGATCGTTGAATGGCAAAGCGCGACTTTTACGAAACCCTCGGCGTCGGCAAGGACGCGACCGAGGACGAGATCAAGAAGGCTTATCGCAAACTGGCGATGAAGCATCACCCGGACCGCCATCAGGGCGATACGGTGAAGGCCGCGGAAGAAAAATTCAAGGAAGCCAAAGAGGCCTACGAGATTTTGTCGGACGCCAACAAGCGCGGCGCCTATGACCGTTTTGGCCACGCCGGCGTGGACCCTTCCGTAGGGGCCGGGCCGGGCGCTGGCATGGGCGGTTTTGCCGACCAGTTCGGCGACATTTTTGAAGGCATTTTTGGCGGCGGCCGCCAGCGCGGCGGCTCCAATGTTTATCGCGGTGCAGACCTGCGCTACAACATGGAGATCACGCTCGAGCAGGCAGCGCGCGGCCATGAAACGCAGATTCGCATCCCTGCCATCGAGCAGTGCGAGGTGTGCCACGGCAGCGGTGCCAAGGCCGGCACCAAGCCCAAGGCCTGCCATACCTGCGGCGGCGCCGGCCAGGTGCGCATGCAACAAGGCTTCTTTTCAATTCAGCAAACCTGCCCCACCTGTCACGGCACCGGCAAGGTGATTGCCGACCCGTGCAACCCGTGCGGCGGTGCCGGGCGTGTGAAAAAACAAAAAACGCTGTCGATCAAAATTCCGTCGGGTGTGGACGAAGGCGACCGCATCCGCCTCTCCGGCAACGGCGAGCCGGGCATGAATGGCGGCCCGCCCGGTGATTTGTATGTGCAGATGACGCTGAAACCGCACGCGGTGTTTCAGCGCGAAGGCGATGACCTGCATTGCGAGATGCCGATTGGGTTTGCCACCGCTGCACTGGGCGGCGAAATTTCAATTCCGACCCTCGATGGCAAGGCCGAGATCAAGGTGCCGTCCGAGTCACAGTCGGGCAAAACCTTTCGCCTGCGCGGCAAGGGCATCAAGGGCGTGCGCTCGTCCGCGCCCGGTGATCTCTACTGTCACATCGTGATCGAAACGCCAGTCAATCTCACGGCGCGCCAGAAGGAGTTATTGCACGAATTTGACGAGATCAACCGCACCGACGCGGGCAAGCACAGCCCGAAAGAAAAATCCTTCATGGACAAGATGAAAGATTTTTTCAGCGCCTGAATGCTGGTTGATCCGGCATGGCATTGCGTCAATGAAAAAGCCGCCTTCTGGCGGCTTTTTGTTTGCAACATGGCAGTGATGCGACATACCGCTTTCTGCGTGCCGCTGCCTGCCGCGTTCTACGTCGCCGGGTTGTTGACGCCGCGAATATGCGTCGGCCCGGCGCGCGCCTCAATCGCTTTCAACAAATCCTGGCGCAGGCCTGCGGCAAACACGATCTCGGCCCAGACAAACAGCGGCCCGATCATCAGGCCAATCAGGTCATCGACAAAGGCCGGCTTGCGGCCCTCGTAGTAATGGCCGATGAACTGGATGATCCAGCCCGCGACGAACAGGCCGAGGCCGGTGGCAAGCCAGACTGCGTTGCTCATCAGCGCAATCTGACCGGCAGCCCAAGTCATCGCGGCCATGATGGCAGTGAGCGTCAGGCCGAGGCCGGCGTCGAGCAGCAGGTAGTAAATACCCGCCGCCACGAGCACGAACCACGCCGGGTTCAGCGCCAGCCCTGCGGCATCGAATGAGGGACGCGACAGCAACACGATAACCGCGAACACAATCATCGGCACGCCCACGAGATGGGTGGCGATGTTGCGCCGGTCGCGATGGTATTGAGCGTACTTGGCAAGCTGGTCGAGGCCGGATTTCATGGTTGTCTCCTGATGCCGGTTACCGGTTACTCCTGCGATGCGGGCGATTCGCACCCAATCAAGCCGCCCGGAAACAATAGCAAAAAGCCGCGCCAAACGCTATAGGCGCCGCCACTCAGTGTTGCCGCCCGGCTTGTCTTCAAGCACCACGCCCTGTGCCAGCAGTTCAGCCCGGATCGCGTCGGCGCGTTTGAAGTCCTTCGCCGCCTTGGCCGCTTTGCGCTCAGCGATGCCCGCTTCAATCGCGGCCGGCAACACACCGGCCGATTCGGTGCCGCCGGCGGCATGCTGAAATAGCTGTGGATCACGATCCAGCAAGCCGAGCACGCCCCCCAGCGTTCTGAGCAAGGCGGCATCGGCCACAGCGCCGCTGCGGTTCACCTCCGCCGCCAAATCAAACAGCACCGCCATCGCCAGCGGCGTGTTGAAGTCGTCATCCATTGCCGCTTTGAATTTAATCCCATGGGGAGAGCCGCTCCAGTCAACGCTCTTGGCGGCATGGCCTGCCAAGCCCGCTCCCACCAATGGTTTCAGGGCGGTATATAGACGGGTCAGCGCGTGTTTGGCATCGTCCAGATGGACATCCGAGTAGTTGAGCGCGCTGCGGTAGTGCGCGCGCAGGATGAAAAAACGCACCACTTCGGCATCGTATTTTTTGAGCACCTCGCGGATCGTGAAGAAGTTGCCGAGCGATTTGGACATCTTCTCGTCATCGACGCGCACGAAGCCGTTGTGCATGAAGGTGTTGGCAAAGGTGCAGCGGTTCGCGCCCTCGCTTTGGGCGATTTCGTTTTCATGGTGCGGAAACTGCAAGTCCGCGCCGCCGCCGTGAATGTCGAAGGTGTTGCCGAGCAATTCGCCCGCCATCGCCGAGCATTCAATGTGCCAGCCGGGCCGGCCACTGCCCCATTTGGAGTCCCAGCGCGTATCGGCCGGCTCCGAGAGCTTGGCGCTTTTCCACAGCACAAAGTCGAGCGGGTCGCGTTTGGTCGAGTTGACATCGACGCGTTCACCAGCGCGCAATTCATCGAGCGATTTACCCGACAGCTTGCCGTAGCCGGCAAAGCTGCGCACTGCAAAATTGACATCGCCATCATCGGCCTGGTAGGCCAGCTGACGGGCTTCGAGCTTGCCGATCAGCGACAGCATCTGCGCCACGTATTGCGTCGCGCGCGGCTCGTGATCCGGTTTTTGGACGCCGAGCGCAGCGGCGTCTTGATCCATAAAGCCGATGAAGCGGCTGGTGAGTTGCGAAATCGTTTCGCCGTTCTCGACCGCGCGCTTGATGATCTTGTCGTCAATGTCGGTGATGTTGCGCACGTAGTTGACCTCGTAACCCGAGGCGCGCAGCCAGCGCTGCACCGTGTCGAACACCACCATCACACGCGCGTGGCCGATGTGGCAGTAGTCGTACACCGTCATGCCGCACACATACATGCCCGCTTTGCCGGGTGTGAGAGGGACAAATTCCTGCTTGTCGCGGGTCAGCGTGTTGTAGATTTTCATGGGGAACTGTTGCGGGGATAGTCACGTCGATAAGTGACCGCGGCGCGGCGGCGCGGTGTGTCTGCTGGTGCCAGTCAAACCCGCGCTGCTTAAGGCCTGCAAAACAGAGGATTAGCGCAGAGGATTAGCGACAGCGTGCAGCGCAACAGGTTACGCCGGGATCCGCCGCGGCATCTGCATGGCATGTGCGGCGAAGACACAGGCGGCGCGACACGGCGCAATGAGAGCAAGAAAAGGAACTGCGCGAGGGGAAAATCATGGGATGAATCGGAAATCGTCTGCGAAATTGGGTAAAATCATGGGCTTGCACGCCTCTTGTTTTCTCTTTTTTTGCGCGCCACTTTTACGGTTTTCCGTCTGGCACCAGAGTCTCAAATGAGTATATCACGATGAAATTCACCAAAATTGGCGTTTCACGCGCCTGCGCCATGCTGGCGCTGGCTTGCCTTGCAACCCTCGCCCGCGCCGACGAAATTGCCGACATCGGCAAGCTGCTGCGCGGCGGCCAGCTCGACCAGGCGATGCAAAAAGTCGATTCCTACCTCGCCTCCAAACCGCGCGATGCGCAGGGCCGTTTTCTCAAAGGCCTGATTCTGACCGAGCAAAACAAGACTGCCGATGCCATCACCACCTTTACCAAACTGACCGAGGACTACCCCGAGCTGCCCGAGCCTTACAACAATCTCGCGGTGCTCTACGCCGGCCAGGGCCAGTATGAAAAAGCGCGCCAGTCGCTCGAAATGGCGATTCGCACACACCCGTCCTATGCCACCGCGCATGAAAATCTCGGGGACGTGTACGCCAAGCTCGCCAGCCAGGCCTATGACAAGGCGCTGCAGCTTGAATCGACCAACACTACCGCCCAAAACAAGCTGGCAATGGCCAAAGAGTTGATCGGCAGCGGCAACACCCGCGCCCGCGCGCAGACCGCGCAGGCCGCGCCAGCCACCCAGGCGGCGGTGAAACCCTTGCCCGGCACTCCGGTGGCGCAGGCACCCGGCAAACCAGCAGCGCCTGCCGCCGCTGCTCCCGCAACACCAGCATCGGCCGCATCACCCGCCACAGCCACACCTGCTGCGCCGGGCACTGCCACCAAGTCCGGGTCCGACGAAGCCGAGGCGCTCGCCGCCGTCCACGCATGGGCCTCAGCCTGGTCGAAGCAGGATGTCAAAAATTATTTGGCAGCCTACGCCAAAGACTTCAAGCTGCCAGGCGGAAAATCGCGCGCCGCGTGGGAAGCAGACCGCACCGGGCGGATTGAGGCCCCGTCAAAAATTATGGTCAAGGTCGAATCACCGGCAGTGACGCTGGACGGCGGCAGCGCCACCGTCAAATTCCGCCAATACTACAAGTCAAACATTGTCACCGCCAGCAGCAGCAAGACGCTGTTGCTGTCCAAGGCCGGCGGCACCTGGCAAATCGTCGACGAGAAGAGCGGAAATTGAGGCTGCGTCAATGACGGGCATGCGCGGGTTGCGCCACACGCTGCTCTGGCTCGCTGTGGCGCTGGGCGCGCTAACCGCCTCACCCGGATCGGCCCAGGGCGGCAAGTCTTCCACCGAAGAAGTGGAGAACGCGCTGTCTGGCATTTTCAGATCGATTGAAGCGGCGCGCTTCAACGAGGCGCTGGTCAAGACTGAGGCGTTGATCGTTGCCCGGCCCAACTACCGGCTCGCGCATTTGATTAAGGGCGACCTGCTGCTGGCGCATGCGCGCCCGGTGCGCACCATGGGCGCTGCGCCCAATGCCCCGCCTGAGCGCGTCAAGGATTTGCGCGAAGAAGCGATTGCGCGCCTCACCGCCTTCCGTGAGCGCCCGCCCAAAGACCAAATTCCGCGCTACCTGCTGCAACTGCGGCCGGACCAGAAACACGCGGTGGTGGTTGATACCCGCAAGTCGCGCTTGTACGTGTATGAGAATGTCAACGGCCAGCCGCGCTTTGTGGCCGACTACTACATGAGCCACGGCAGGAGCGGCATCGACAAATTGCGCGAAGGCGATCACAAAACCCCAATTGGCGTCTATCACATCACCGCCGCGCTGCCCAAGGCCAAGCTGGCCGACCGTTATGGCGACGCCGCCTTCCCGATCAACTATCCGAACGATTGGGACCGCCGTCTCGGCCGTAGCGGCTCCGGCATCTGGCTGCACGGCACCGCGTCCGACACCTTTGCGCGCGGGCCGCGCTCGTCCGACGGCTGTGTCACCCTCACCAACGCCGACCTCAACATTCTGCGCCCCTTGATTCAGGTCGGCCTGACACCGGTCATCATCAGCGATCAGATCGAGTGGCTCTCGCTGGACAACTGGAACGCCGAGCGCGAATCACTCAAACAGGCGATCGAGCAATGGCGCGGCGACTGGGAAAGCCTGAAGATCGACAGCTACCTCGGCCATTACGCGCGCAACTTTGAAGGCGACGGCCTGAACCTGCGCCAATGGAGCGAGCGCAAGCGCGCCGTCAACGCCGGCAAATCCTGGGTCAAGCTGTCGCTCGCCAACATCAGCATGTTCCGCAACCCGGGCAAGGATGATCTGGTGGTGGTGACGTTCGATCAGGATTACAAATCAAGCAATCTGTCAGGCACGATGAAAAAACGCATGTACTGGACCAAAGAAGGCGGGCGCTGGAAAATTGTGGATGAAGGCGCGGCCTGATGGCGTCTGAGGGTGCCTGAGGGTTACCTGAGGGTGCCTGAGGGTGCCTGAGGGTGCCTGAGAGCTATTGCCGCCCTTGATACGGCCCCCTGATACCGCCCCTTGATACCACCTCCCAATACTGCGCCTTGTTACCGTTTTTCGTTACCGATCCTGGTTACCCATCCGGGCTACCGAACTCCATACCGCCTTCAGCACCACACGCTCCCGCCTCTTTTTCCCATTCCTTTACAGAGACTCCCTCATGAAATCGCGCCTCCTCGCGCTGTTGTTTGCCGCCACCCTTCCCGCCATCCTTCCCGCCGCAGCGCTGGCACAGACGGTCGAAATCAAAACCTCGATGGGCGTCATCACGGCTGAGCTGTACGGTGACAAAGCGCCCAAGACTGTGGCAAATTTCGTGCAATATGTGAAAGCCGGGTTTTTCAACGGCACCATTTTTCACCGCGTGATTCCCGACTTCATGATCCAGGGCGGTGGCTTCACGCCCGACATGAAACAGAAAGAGCCGCGCCTGCCGATTCAGCACGAAGGCCGCGAATCAATGGCCAAGGGTGGCAAGAACGACATCGGCACCCTCGCCATGGCGCGCACCAACGATCCGCACTCGGCCACGGCGCAGTTTTTCATCAACGTCAAAGACAACGACTTTCTCAACCCGACCTTGATTCCGCCCGGCGACCCGGTGCCCAAATTCGAGTTCGGCGGCCGCGTCTATGAAAACGTGCCGCGTGCCAACCTGCTCAATTCGCCGCAGCTGTGGGGCTACACCGTGTTCGGCAAAGTCACCAAGGGCATGGACATCGTGGAGAAAATCAAAACGGTGCCCACCGCCACCACCGGCGGACAACAGAACGTGCCGGTTGCTGCCGTCATGATCGAAAGCATCAAGCTGATCGACGCGCCTGCGGCCAAATAGTCACCTGCATTCCGATTCCATCCCACTCCCTCATTCACCGGCCACTACACCACAAAGGATTCACCATGAGCCAAGTATTACTGACCACCAACCACGGCGACATCACGATTGAACTCGACGCCGCCAAAGCGCCCAAGACGGTGGAAAATTTCCTCCAGTACGTCAAGGACGGCCACTACGACAACACCGTGTTCCACCGCGTCATCAAGGGCTTCATGATCCAGTGCGGCGGCTTTGCGCCGGGCATGAAACAAAAATCCACCCGCGCGCAGATCGACAACGAAGCCACTAACGGATTGAAGAACGTCAAATACACCCTGGCAATGGCGCGCACCGGCGACCCGCACTCGGCCAGCGCACAGTTTTTCATCAATGCCAAAGACAACGATTTTCTCAACTTCACCAGCCCGAACGGCAACGGCTGGGGCTATTGCGTGTTCGGCAAAGTGGTGGCCGGCATGGATGTGGTCGACAAGATCGAAGGCGTCAAAACCGGGCGCAGCAGCGGCCATGATGATGTGCCGAGCGAGGACGTGCTGATCCAGAAAGCCGCTGCTCTGTAAAAAGCAGGGTACGCGCAGCGGGTGTCAGCACGCCGCACTGCGGCTGCGCACGCCGCTTCGCCGTTTCACTGCCCTGCGCCCGCCGCTCCCCCCTTCATCACGCCGTATCCACCGGACCCGCGCTCTCCCCTCAGTGCATGGCCGCCTACTTCATTTCCGATTTGCATCTGACCCCGGCGCGCAGCGCGGTCAATCAGCTGTTTGTTGATTTCACCGCACGCGTGCCTGAAAGCGGCGACACGCTCTACGTGCTCGGTGATCTGTTTGATTACTGGGCCGGTGACGATGATCTCGACACGCCGCTGGGCCGCAGTGCTGCGGCAGCATTGGCGGCGGTGGCAACGCGCGGCGTCGGGCTCTACTTCCTGCCGGGCAACCGCGATTTTTTGATTGGCGCGGCTTTTTGTGAAGCGGCGCGCCTGACGCTGCTCGCCGATAACACTGCTTTTGATTTGCATGGCGCGCGCACCGTGCTGCTGCACGGCGACACGCTCTGCACCGATGACCGCGCCTATCAGCAATTCCGCGCCACAGTGCGCAGCCGCGAGTGGCGTGATGCCTTTCTGGCGCGCCCTGCACCCGAGCGCCGCAGCGAAATTGAAGCACTGCGCGCCAAGAGCGAAACCGAAAAAGCCGCCAAGCCGGACGCGATCATGGACGTCAACGCCGCAGCGGTGCAAACCCTGTTTCGCGAGTCGAACGCAGCGCGCATGATTCACGGCCACACCCACCGGCCCGCCGCACACGACTACCTGATGTTCGGCCGCGCCGGTGTGCGCTGGGTGCTGCCGGCCTGGGATCAACGCGCCGGTTATCTGCGTGTGGATGAACGCGGCGATGTGCTGACCTACCTTGAACCATAAACCGACTCCTGAACCAAAACCCGACTCACACGATTGACAGGAACACACCATGACGATTCAAACCATTGGCATCATCGGCGCCGGCCTGATGGGCAGCGGCATTGCGCAAGCCTGCGCCACCAGCGGCCTCAATGTCATCCTGCTTGACATCAACGACGCCGCGATTGAGCGCGGCCTCAAAGCGCTGGCCGGCAGTCTGGACCGCCTGGTCAAAAAAGACAAACTGACCGACGGCCAAAAAAATGCAGCGCTCGGCCTGATCCGCGCCACCACCAGCATGCAGGAGTTGTCCGCCGCCGACTTCATCATCGAGGCCGCCACCGAAAACCTCGACCTCAAACGCAAGATTCTCAAAGACGCAGATGCGGCAGCGCGCCCCGGCGTCATCATCGCCAGCAACACTTCATCGATCTCGATCACGCATCTGGCGGCGTACACTTCACGTCCCGCCGAATTCATTGGCATGCATTTTTTCAACCCGGTGCCGATGATGGCGCTGGTCGAAATCATCCGCGCGGTGCAAACCAGTGACGCCACCTTTGCCGCCACCGACGCATTGGCCCGGCGCGTCGGCAAGTCGCCGATCTGCGTCAAGAACGCACCCGGCTTCGTGGTCAACCGCATCCTGTGTCCGATGATTAACGAAGCCATCTTCGTGCTGGCCGAAGGCCTCGCCACCGCCGAAGACATCGACAATGGCATGCGGCTCGGTACCAACCAGCCGATCGGCCCGCTCGCGCTGGCCGACATGATTGGCCTGGACACCATGCTGTCGGTGATGAACGTGTTCTATGAGGGATTCAACGACCCCAAGTACCGCCCCGCGCCGCTGTTGAAAGAAATGGTTGCCGCTGGCTATCTCGGGCGCAAGAGCGGCAAGGGATTTTATACCTACTGAGCAGCCTGAAAGCGTTGGTGCAAGCGCCTGTCGCGGCACAGAAGGCTTGCAACCCGCTCGCACCAACGTTCTCAGGGCTGGGTGTTGCGCCTGCGCAGCACCCAGGTAGCGCGGACACGGTCACGCACCCGCGCAGTCCGTCATCCGCCATCCGCCATCCGCCATCCGCCATCCGCGTAGTACCCGCCCACGCCAAGGCGTTGACACGCGGCCAGCGCCGCGTTATGCAGCCAGCCCGCGCGCCAGATCAGCTTGAATATCTTTCACGCTCTCAAGTCCGACCGATACGCGCAGCATGCCCTCAGTGATCCCCGCCGCCTGACGCGCCTCGGGGCTGATGCGCCCGTGGGTGGTGCTGGCCGGGTGGGTGATGGTGCTCTTGGTGTCGCCGACATTGGCGGTAATTGAAATCACCTTGGTGGCGTCCACCACCCGCCATGCAGCCGCACGCGCTTCTTCTGCGCTGCCGCTGCCGCCCTTGACCACAAACGACACCACCGCACCGCCCAAAAATTCACCGCTGGCCGACTGCTGCTGTTTCGCCAACCCATATTGCGGATGCGATTCGAGGCCGGGATAGAGCACCCGCTCAATGCGCGGATGCGCTTCGAGCCAGCGCGCCAATTGCAGCGCGCGCTTCGACTGCGCCTCCATCCGGATCGAAAGTGTCTCCATGCCCTTCAACGCCACCCACGCATTGAACGGACTCATCGACGGCCCGGCGGTGCGCAAGAAACCGTAGATCTCGCCCATCACGAGCGCTTTCGACCCCACGATAGCGCCGCCGACAATGCGGCCCTGACCATCGAGAAATTTGGTCGCCGAGTGAATCACCAGGTCCGCGCCGAATTCGGCCGGCCGCTGAATCGCCGGTGAGCAAAAGCAGTTATCGACCACGAACAGCGCGCCGGCCTTGACCGCAATTGCCTTGAGCGCGGTGAGGTCACTGACTTCCATGGTCGGGTTGGCCGGCGTTTCCACAAACAACATTTTGGTGTTGGGCTTGACCGCCGCCTGCCACGCCGCCGCGTCGGTGGCAGACACGAACGAGGTCTCCACGCCAAAGCGGCGCAGGTTTTTGTCGAACAGCGTAATCACGCTGCCGAACACACTGTGCGAGCAAATCACATGGTCACCGGCTTTAAGCAAGGCCATCGCGGCAGTCAGCACCGCCGACATGCCTGAGCTGGTCGCCACGCAGGTCTCCATGCCTTCGAGCGCAGCCAGGCGCTCCTGAAACATCGTTACCGTCGGGTTGGTGAAGCGCGAATAGACATTGCCTGCGAGCGTGCCGGCAAAACGCTGCGCCGCCACCGCTGCACTCTCATGCACAAAACTGGAGGTTAAAAACAGCGCTTCAGAATTCTCGTTGAAGTCACTGCGCTGCTGACCCGCGCGCACTGCACGGGTATCAAAGTCCAACCCGTCCAACCCGTCCAACCCGTCCAAACCTTCAAACCCATCAACCTGTTGTGTCATGTCATCACCCAATAAAAAACCCGCTTTAGCCGGACGGCGCAAAGCGGGCAATTTCCTGATCCGCTTTAGCCGTATTTATTTGAAGCGGTTTTCACCGCTTCACGCGCCCGCAAGCTGTTGCTCAAATCGGCGCAAAAGAACTATAGCACAAATCAGTCATGCCACAAGAATGGCTCTGGGAGCCGATCTTAGGCGTTACTCTTCTTCTCCCGCAGTACGTTGCGGGTACCCTTGCGCGCCGTTTTTGGCTCCTTGCGCGCCCGCACTTGATTTACAAGGGCAAGCAGATGGTCTTCATCACGCCGCCGCCGCCGCTCACGCACCAGCGCACGCAAATACTCGCTGATCGACGCATAGCAGTTTTCGCGCATATCAAGCGCGACAAAATCCATCAACGCCCGATTGAGCGCGATGTTCATGCTGGTGATGGCCACGGCTCAGCTCTCGCCGCCCTGCAACCTGAGCGGAATATCAGAACTCTGATGCAACACGCGGATCACTTCGATGGCGGCATCGCGTTCAACGTAGAACACGGAATAGGGAAAGCGGTTTAGCGTCCAGAAGCGCAACCCCCGGATCAAACTGTAACGAGGCGAGCCTGCACCTGGATTTTCCACAATGAAGCCAACCGCACGCGCTAGTTCATCGCGAAACGCGCTCACCATATGCGGCGCTTCGTCAAAGTAATACTCCAGTGCGCTTGCAGAGTCAGCCTCGGCCAGCGGGCTGAAATCGACAGACTTCATCCCTGCGCGGCTGTGCGTTTCTGATGCGCGAGAATCTTCGCATCAAGCCGGGCGCGCACCTCCTCCCACGGCCGCCCCGGCCCGGAGTCAATGCCATCCTGGATCAGCTGTTTGAATTGCGCCACCGCAGCGTCGTATTCTTGCTTGTCCTGCTGACGCTTCTGAATCAGTGTGCGCATGTATTCGCTCACC
>JANOYK010000197.1:0-6546 GCA_031428855.1 Burkholderiales bacterium
CGCGGATGTAACCCGCGCCGCCATGAAATTGCAGGCAGGTGTACATCACCTCGTTGACCAGCTCACCGGCCAGCGCCTTGATCATCGACACTTCCTTGGTGACGCTCTGGCCTTGCGCGTCGCGCCATGCGATATTGATGATGAGGGCGCGCACCGCTTCAACGCGGGCGCTGAGCAAGGCCAGGCGATGGCGGATGGTTTGCTTGTCCCATAGCGTCGCGCCGAAAGCCTTGCGCTGCGTCACCCAGTCGAGCGTGATTTCAATCGCGCGCGCGGCTTCGCCCATCGATTGCGCACCCAGCACGATGCGCTCGTTTTGCAGATTTTTCATCAGGGCGTAGAAGCCCTTGTTTTCTTCGCCTAGCAGGTTTTCGGCCGGAACGCGGCAGTCTTCAAATACCAACTCGGCGGTGTCGCTCGATAACCAGCCGTGTTTTTTCAACGGACGTGCGACGCGAAAACCGGGCGTGCCTTTCTCGACGATGAACATCGACACTTGATGATTGCGCCCGGGCGCGCCGGTCTTGGCGGCGACGCAGTAGATGTCGCCATGCACGCCGTTGGTGATGTACATCTTGCTGCCGTTGAGAACGTACCCATCACCGGCGGCAGTGGTCACGCGCCGTGCAGTGGTGCGCATCGAGGCCAGATCGCTGCCGGCGTCGGCTTCGGTCATCGCGACCGCAGCGATTTTTTTACCGGCGATGATGTCGGGCAGGTACTTGGCTTTTTGCGCCGCCGTGCCAGCGTGAACCAGGTGCGGCGAGGCCATGTCGGTATGCACCAGCACTGTGACCGCAAAGCCGCCGTAGGTGCTGCGGCCGAGTTCTTCGGCCAGCACCACGGTCGAGAGCGTGTCGAGCGCGGAGCCGCCGTATTGCTCCGGGTAGCGGATGCCGAACAAGCCGAGTTCGCCCATCGCGCGCAGCACCTCGCGCGGGATGAATCCCTGCTCCTCCCATGCATCGGCAAACGGCAGCACGCGCTCGGCGATGAAGCGCCGGATCGTGCCGCGCAGCATCTCGTGGTCTTCGGTGATGCAGGGGTGCGCACGCGCATCGCGCACTCCCTCATGCGTGCCGGGTGCGTTCATGTCAGATCGGATCCCAAGTGAATACATCCGAGGTGCGGTCGAGGCTGTAGAACGAGCCACTCAAGGCCGGCAGCGCGTGGCTTGCCACCGTCTCCGGGGTCCAGCCCTCGCCGCGATGCACCGAGCGCACCGGGCGCGGCTGGCTGATCAGGAAAATTTCGTTGTTGCGCACTGAAAACACCTGGCCGCTGACATGCGCGGAGGACGGGCTGGCTAGCGCCACTGCGAGCGGCGCGATCTTGGCCGGCGTCATCTGCTTGATGCGTTCCACCCGCGCCTTCTCGGCTTCAGTCTCGGTCGGGATCGAGCCGATCATGCGGCTCCAGGCAAACGGCGCGATGCAGTTTGAGCGCACCTTGAACTTCATCATGTCGAGCGCAATCGATTTCGACAGCGCCACTAGCCCGAGCTTGGCCGCCGAGTAATTGGCCTGGCCAAAATTGCCGATCAGGCCCGAGGTCGAAGTCATGTGGACGAAGCAGCCCGACTCCTGATCCTTGAAGTAATTCGCCGCCGCGCGGCTGACGTAATACGCGCCGTACAGATGCACTTTGATGACGGCATCCCATTCATCGACGCTCATTTTGTGGAAAAAACGGTCACGCAAAATGCCGGCGTTGTTGACCACGCAATCAATCCGGCCGAACGCATCGATCGCCGTGGCGACGATACGCGCGGCGCTCGACACATCGGCCACGCTGTCGGTGTTGGCCACCGCGTTGCCGCCGGCCGCCTTGATTTCGGCCACGACTTTTTGCGCCGGGCCAGCGTCATTGCCTTCGCCAGACACCGATGCGCCGATGTCGTTGACCACGACCTTGGCACCTTGCGCCGCGAACGAGAGCGCCATGTCGCGCCCGATGCCGCCGCCCGCACCCGTGATGACTACTACTTGTCCTTCGACCATCTTTGTCATGCATTGCTCCAGCAGGTTGATTGGAAAAATGGGAGTGTAGCCGCCGGGCACGGCAATGCAGTGTGCCCGCCGTGCCCGGCAAATCAGTTCAATTCGGCCCGAAGCCCCATGAAAACAGCGGCCGGCTTTGCTGCGGCCCGATGTGGACGATTTCTTCGAGCCACCAGCGCGTACGCTCGCCGCCAGGGACGAGCAGATGCAATGGCACCACCATGCCTGCTTCGAGCATCCAGTCGCCATTGGGCTTGCCATCGGCCGTACGCAACGGCAGATCCATGTGCGAGAGGCCGAGGCCGTGAAAAAAGCTGATCGTCTGATCCGCATCTTTGACGCCGCACTTGCGGTAGGTCTCGCGCGCGAGACGCTGCAGCGCGCTCACGCGGGCACCGGGCCGCATCGCCGCAATCATCGTTTCGGCGACCTTGGCGGTGGCATCAGCATGCAATTTCGCTTCACCTTCGGGCTGGCCATCGACCACCCAGGTCTTGCCGCCATCCCAGCAGTACAGATCGACGATGCCGTGGCAGTCGAACATAACGTTGGTGCCGCGCCGCACTTCATCGGTCTCGAAACCGGTCTGCAACTGAATTGACGCATCGGTTCCAGTGGGGTGGCCCCACACCATGCCGCCGGGATCATGGACGAAGCCGCCGAGATCGATGGCCGCCTTTGCGTAGGCGTGGCCCAGATCGCGCCAGGTGCAGCCGGGTGCCCACGCGGCTATGGTGCGCAGGATGGCGGCTTCGTTGAGCGCGGCGGCGCGTTCCAGCAGGCCAATTTCGATACCGGTCTTGATCGTGCGCGCGTCCATGAGCACGTCGTAGCCATCCACCACCGTCGCCGACTCCAGCCCGAGGCGCATGCCGTAGCCGAGATCATCGAAAGCGATACGCGAGCGCGTCAATCCGAGGTCGGCGATGGCACCGCGCATCGCACTTGTCATGTCGAAGCTGAAGCGCTCGCGCGCGTTGGCTATCCAGGCGAGGCCTTTGGCGTTCTGTGGAATAAAGCGGTCGATATCGCTGCGCGCGGGTGCCACGTCGATCGGCATCATCACCGCGCGAAACGGGCGAATGTCAGCGACCCAGCTTGGCTGGCCCCCCAGCGCGGCGAGGTAGTAGTCCGCCAACACCAGCACCGGCTGCTCCGGCGCGTGGCGCGACAGCACCACCGCGTAGGGCCGCGGTTCGTCCGACTTGTGCGCGACGGCATTGAACCCGGTGAGGTAATAGACGTTGTTTGCGCCGGTGGCGACAATCGCGTCGACGCCGCGCGCTGTCATGGCCGCCACCAGGCGGTCCAGGTTGCACAGGCGGCCGGCCAGCGGTTTACGTATCGGGGCGCGATCGGGAGTTGTGGCAGTGTTCATGGGGTATGGTTCTCCGGGGAATAAGGATATTGTTTGAGAATTTACGGTGGCAAGCGCGGTGCTTGTGGCGCTCAGGTTGAAGGAGTGAGTATGCCTGCGTATTTTCGCGTTAAATCCGCTTTGACGGGGCGCGGTGTTTGTACGGTGCATGGAGGAATGAGCGTGAATCACACGGCGGGATTTGAATGAAACGGATCGCAATGGCAATTTCGGGAGCGCTCTTGGGTGCAGCCGTGCTGCTGTGGGCGCTGTTGACGCAACCCCTCGTCATGGCGATTTCGTCAGAGCCGCCTGCAGTGGACGCGCGTTCACTGGAGCGTCATGTGCGCATTCTCAGCGAACAATTTCATCCGCGCAGCGCGGCTGACCCAAAAAGACTCGATGCTGCTGCGAGCTACGTGCGCGCGCAACTTGCCAGCAGCGGCGCGCAGATCAGCGAGCAGACTTACGATGCTGATGACATCGAAGCGCGCAACATCATTGCGCGCTTTGGCCCGGCCGATGGCGAGCGCGTGGTGATCGGCGCGCACTACGACTCGCACTTCAACACGCCCGGTGCGGATGACAACGCCAGCGGCGTGGCCGGGTTGATCGAATTGGCGCGTCTGCTGGCGAAGGCGGAACTGAAACGTCCGGTTGAGCTGGTCGCCTACACGCTTGAAGAGCCGCCGTACTTCCGCACCGGGGAGATGGGCAGCGCGCAGCATGCGCGGCGGCTGAAACAGCAGGGCGTGCAGGTGCGTCTGATGCTGTCGCTGGAGATGCTGGGGTTTTACAGCGACGCCGAAGGCAGTCAGAAATACCCGGTGGCAGCGCTCAACTGGGTCTATCCTTCGCGCGGCAATTTCATCGGCGTGATCGGGCGCTTTGACGATATGGCGCAGACACGGCGCGTCAAAGCCGCGATGCTGGGCGCGTCGAGCCTGCCGGTGGTATCGATGAATGCGCCGCCACTGCTGGCCGGGGTCGATTTTTCCGATCATCTCAACTACTGGCACGAGGGCTATCCAGCGCTGATGATTACCGACACCTCGTTCTTCCGCAATCCGCACTATCACCAGGCCACCGATACGGCTGACAAACTCGACTACCGGCGCATGGCGCTGGCGGTGCAGGCGGTATACGCAGTGGTGTTGGCGCAAGCCAATGGCGACTGATTTGCTGGCGCTAGACTCTGCCGCATCAGCGCGAATCGGGATCTGGCGAGGACCAAATTTGGTCCGCCGGGCATGGCCGTCCGGATGGATGCAAGCCAGGTCAGCCCGCCCGGTGCGGGCGTAAAATTCGCTCTTCGTTTTCCAACCAGCTCCAGCCAGTTTGGATTTACTCCCTTTTGGTGACCGCCATGAACCAGCCTCTCGCCTCCAAATACCTGCGCCGCACGCTGCCTGCCACGCTGCTTGATGAACTCAAAGCCGTGCTGGGCGCGGAGCGCGTGTCGATTGCCAACGCGGTGCGCGAGCATCACGGTCACGACGAGTCACACTTCCCCGACGCACTGCCCGACGTGGTGGTGTTTCCCGAGACCACGGAACAAGTCGCTGCCGTCGTCAAGGCCTGCGCCACACACAAATTCCCGGTGATCCCCTACGGCACCGGCACTTCGCTCGAAGGCCATATCCTCGCGATTCACGGCGGGGTGACGGTGGATGTCTCACGCATGAACCAAGTGCTGGCGGTGCATGCCGAAGACCTCGACGCCGTGGTGCAGGCCGGCGTGACGCGCAAGGCGCTCAATGCGCACATCAAGGACACCGGCTTGTTCTTCCCGATTGATCCGGGCGCGGATGCCTCGATTGGCGGCATGAGCGCGACACGCGCCTCGGGCACGGCAGCCGTGCGCTACGGCACGATGAAGGAGAACGTGCTCGCCCTCACCGTGGTGATGGCTGATGGCCGTATCGTCAAGACCGGGCGGCGCACCAAAAAGTCTTCGGCTGGTTACGACCTCACACGCCTGTTCGTCGGCAGCGAAGGCACGCTTGGCGTCATCACCGAGGTCACAGTCAAGCTCTACCCGCAGCCCGAGGCGATGTCGGCGGCGGTGTGCTGTTTCCCCAACATGGTGGCCGCCGCCAACACCGTGATCCAGACGATTCAACTCGGCGTGCCGATTGCGCGCTGCGATTTTGTCGATCCGCTCACGGTGCGCGCGCTCAACAACTTTTCCAAGACCACCCTCGAAGAATTGCCGACGGTGTTCTTCGAGTTTCACGGCACCGAGAGCGGCGTCAAAGAGCAGGCCGAGACGGTGCAGGCGATTGCCGCCGAGCACGGTGCGCAGGCATTTCAGTGGGCCACCAAACCGGAAGAGCGCAGCAAGCTGTGGCAGGCGCGCCACGACGCCTACTTCGCCTGCCTGCAACTGGTGCCAGGCTGCCGCATCATCTCCACCGATGTCTGCGTGCCGATTTCGCGTCTGGCCGAGTGCCTCGCAGAAACCGAGAAAGACATCGCCGCATCCGGCCGCATGGTGCCGGTGCTGGGCCACATTGGCGATGGCAATTTTCATTTGTGCATCATCGTAGACCCGGACAACCCGAAAGACATCGAGGTTGCCGAGCAGATGAATCACCGTCTGGTTGAGCGTGCCATTGCGATGGAAGGCACCTGCACCGGCGAGCACGGCATCGGCTTTGGCAAGATCGATTTCATGGATGCCGAGCATGGCGCTGGTGTCGATGTGATGCGCATGGTCAAGCGCTCGATGGATCCGGACAACATCATGAATCCGGGGAAGATTGTGTCGATGTGATCTGCACTATGGTCTAAGAGCCGCTCACACCAAGGGTTTTCACGATATACCTCCCCAGGCAATTCATGCGTATCCACTCACTGCAACTCAAGAATTTCAAGCGATTCACTGATCTTGAATTGCGGGAAATTCCCGAGACTGCCAAACTGGTATTGCTCATTGGAGCGAATGGCAGCGGCAAATCGAGTGTGTTTGATGCGTTTGAGTATGGTGCGAGACCGGCTAAGCGGTTGCAGCGTGCCCGCGACGATTACTTCTCCAAAGGTGACCGCGGAACACAGGTGACGCTTCGATTCGGTAGTTCGATCGTAGTGCTGGGCCCACATATTCGGGTCGACAGATTGTTTGACGGGGGTGACGAGTTTGTCGCTGAACATCTACTCGGAAAATTGTATGGTCGGAGCGCATTGCGT
>JANOYK010000198.1:0-17560 GCA_031428855.1 Burkholderiales bacterium
CCGGAAGTAGGTGGCGCACAAGCAGCAGGCGGCACACCGCCGGATGAGCGCGACCGGGTAGATCCAGTGCGATTAGTGCGGACGGATGCAGACGGATGCCGCCTGACACCCGCAGGCGTTCGGTCTATTATTGAATCCCGGACACCCTCTCAGGAGCGCATCACCATGTTGAAAAAACTGCTTGCCTGCGTCACGCTATCCATCACTGCATGGCTTTTCGCCGCCAGCGCAGGCACGGTGCATGCGCAAGACAATTTCCCCAACAAGCCGGTGCGCATGTTCGTGCCCTTCCCGGCCGGGCAGGCCACCGACATCATCGCGCGCCTGATGGCCGACAGCCTCGGCAAAATCTGGGGCCAGCAGGTGGTGGTGGAAAACCGCCCCGGTGTGCCCGGCATGATGGCCGGCCGCGATGCGCCTGCCGACGGCTACACCATCACCTTCGGCACCAGCGGCACCCTGGCGGTCAACCCGGGCATCTACAGCAAGCTGCCCTATGAGGCGGCGCGCGATTATGCCTTTGTGAGCGGTGGCGCCACGGTGCCGATGATCATCGTGGCCAACTCGAGCCTGCCCCACAACACCCTCAAGGAGTTGATCGATGCCGCGAAGAAGCAGCCGGGCAAGTTCAGCATCGGCTATGGCGGCGTCAACAACACGCAGCATCTGACGGGGGAGTATTTCAAATCCACCACCGGCGTGGACATGGTGGGCATCACCTACAAGGGCAGCGCAGCGGCGGTCACCGATTTGATCGGCGGCCAGATACCGCTGCTGGTCGACAGCCTCGCCGCCACCCTGCCGATGATCAAGGCGGGCAAGATCAAGCCGCTGGCCATCACCTCGCTGCAACGCGCGCCGCAATTGCCGGAGTTGCCCACCGTCGCCGAGCTCGGCTATCCGGGCTTTGAAGGCGTCGGCTGGGCCGGCCTGGTGGTGCCCAAGGCGACCCCTGCGGCCATCGTGGAGAAGATCGGTGCCGATGCGCGCCGCGTGTTGGGCGACGCGACCATGCGCGAACGCCTGATCGATCGCGGCATGGTGGCCGATCCGCGCGGCCCCAAGGAGTGGGGCGATTTCGTCAATGCCGAGGTGGTGAAGTGGGCGGAGACGGCGCGGCGAGCGAATGTTAGGGCGAACGACTAAGCCGTGTGGCAGATCGCGCTGAATCATTGCCCGATTTACTTCCATGCTTCGAGAGTAAAGGCAGGTTGTGCGTCCACAGATAATGCTTGAAACGAACAATTAACGCATCTACAATTATTCAAATGGGAATGCAGCTGGTCTGGGATGAAGTCAAGCGCAATACCAACTTGGCGCGTCACAGCCTGGACTTCGCTGATGCAGGTGTAGTGCTTGAGTCACGTTACCGGCTCGATCTGCCAGTGGTACGCCATCGGGAGACCCGGATGCAGTCGATTTCCTATGTGCTCGATTTTTTGGCAGTGCTGACGGTAGTCCACACTGAACGCGACGGCGCGACGCGCGTTATCAGCTTCCGCCACGCAAGCGACAAGGAACGTGAGGTGTACGATGCCTGGCTTGAAAACGAATGCGATGAACCGTAAGCAAGTGCTTGCGGCAGTGCGCGCCATCCCCGTGGAGAAAAATTTTGTCTGGGATGGCAAGACCGAGGATGAGCGCCCGGCGACAGAAAAAGAACTGCTCGCTGGCGTTGCCGCCTACCGCAACCGGCGTGGCCGCCCCAAGGGCAGCGGCACCAAGGAACAGGTCGCCGTCCGTTTTGATCACGACGTGCTGGCCGCTTTTCGCGCTGCCGGCCCGGGCTGGCAAACTCGCATGAATGCTGCGTTACGCGAGTGGTTGAAAACCCATTCGGCAGCGTAGGCCTATCGCCGCATAGGGTTCCATGGGCGGTGCCCCCGTAAAGGCCCCGGCGGGAAAGGCCAGCAAAGGCGCTGCCAGAGCGGCTCTACGAGGACATGGCCTGGAGAGCCGCATGAATTGGACTTGAGCGGGCAGCGGCCCCCGGAAGTTTGAATACGTGCATCAAATGGCTTCCTGGCCCACACGCGGCGCATCAAGCCACTCCCGCCCTTCTTTGCCGAGGCGTTTGGAGAGGTCGCACTGCGCCAGAAGTTCAGCCAGCGTATAGCGATGGCGTTCACGCTGCGTCTGCCGCAGGACAGCAACATCGGCACTCCGTTTGCGATCTATTGGTTTACGTGCCAAACGCATAGTCCCGCCCCGGTGCCGCCGCAAACAAGGCTTGGGTGTATTCGTGTTTCGGCGCGCCGAATACCTCGCGCGCTGTGCCGTATTCGACCACCCGCCCCTGTGACATCACGGCTACGTGGTCACACACTTGGGCCGCAACACGCAAGTCATGCGTGATGAACAGCATGGCCAGATTCATGCGGTCACGAATTTCGTCGAGCAGTTGCAGCACCTGCGCTTGCACCGACACGTCGAGCGCCGACACCGCTTCGTCGGCAATCAGCAATTCAGGTTCCATCGCCAGGGCGCGTGCGATGCAAATGCGCTGACGCTGGCCGCCGGAGAATTGATGCGGGTAGCGGTCGAGGGCGGAAGGGTCGAGGCGCACGGTTTCCATCAGCTTCTTCGCACGCTCCAGCGCATCGCTGCGTGAGATGCCGTAATTGAGCGGGCCTTCGATGATCGCTTCGCCCACTTTGCGGCGTGGGTTGAGTGAGCGATAGGGGTCCTGAAACACGATCTGCACGCGGCGGCGCAAGGGGCGCAGGGTGCTGGCGCGCATGGTGGAGATTTCGTCATTGCCCAGGCGGATGCTGCCGCTGGTGGGGTCGATCAGCCGTGCGATGCAACGCGCCACGGTGGACTTGCCGGAGCCAGATTCACCGACGATGCCCAGCGTCTGGCCGCGCCGCAATTCGAAGCTCACGTCTGCCGCCGCGTACACCTCACGCTTCTTGGCGAGGAAGCCGCCGCTGGTATAGGTCTTGGCGAGTGCGGCAGTCTTGAGCACGATCGGCGCTGCCGCATCGAGCGTACGCGCGCGCGGCATGATGCTGGGCACTGAGGCGATCAGCATTTTTGTGTAAGCGTGTTCGGGGCGCGCCAACAGTTCGGTCTTGGTCTTGGTCTCGACCAGATCACCGAGGCGCAACACGGCAACACGATCCGCAATTTCGGCCACCACGCCAAAGTCATGCGTAATGAACAGCACGCCGGTGCCATGCTTTTGCTGCAACTCGCGGATCAACTTCAAAATCTGCGCCTGCGTCGTCACATCAAGCGCGGTGGTCGGCTCATCCGCAATCAGCAGCACCGGCTCCATGATGAGGGCCATCGCGATCATGATGCGCTGGCGCTGCCCGCCGGAGAGCTGATGCGGGTACGACGCCATCATGCGCTCGGGGTCGGGCAGATGCACTTCTTCGATGATGCGTTTGACGCGCGCCGCGCGCTCAGGCGCGGGCAACTGCGTATGCATCGCCAGCACTTCGTCGATCTGCGCATCGCAGCGCATCACCGGGTTCAGCGCCGTCATCGGCTCCTGAAAAATCATCGACATGCGCACGCAGCGCAGTTCACGCAGGCGCGCAGGCGAGGCCTTGAGAATGTCTTCGCCTTCGAGCACGATTTCACCGCCGGTGGCTTGCAATTCCTTGGGCGAGAGACCCATCACGGCGTGCGCGATCACCGATTTGCCGGAGCCGGATTCGCCGACGAGGCACACGATCTCGCCGCGATTCACGGTGAGATTGACGTTGGTCACCGCGTGCGCGCGGTCTGCACCGCGCGGCAGCGAGATCGAGAGATTGCGGATATCGAGGACGGGGCTCATGGTTGACAGGCGCGCGTATCGCGCTCAGACCTTCTTCGCCATCTTCGGATCGAGCACATCGCGCAAGCCGTCGCCAAGAATATTCACCGCCAGCACCGTCACCGCGAGAAAGATGCCGGGGAAAAATACGTTGTGCGGGAACTGCTGAAACTGCACCCGGCCCTCGGCCATGATGTTGCCCCAGGTCGGAAAATCGGTCGGCAACCCGACCCCGAGAAAAGACAAAATCGCCTCGGTCAGACTCGCCGAGGCGCAGATGTAGGTGCCCTGCACGATCAGCGGTGCCACCGTGTTGGGCAGGATGTGGCCGAACATGATTTTGAAGGTGGAGGTGCCAAGCGAGATCGCCGCCTCGACATACGGCTCTTCGCGGATCGACAGCACCAGCGCGCGCACCAGGCGCGTCACGCGCGGAATTTCGGGTATCGCGATGGCGACAATCACCGAAAGCAAACTCGCCTTCCACAAAGCGACGAGCGCAATCGCAATCAGGATGCCGGGAATCGCCATGATGCCGTCCATCACGCGCATCAAGGGCATGTCGAGCCAGCGCAAGTAACCGGCCGAGAGGCCCGCAATGACGCCGAGCAGCACCGACACCAGCGCGCAGGCAAGCCCGACGATCAGTGAAACGCGGGTGCCGTAGATCACGCGGCTATAGATGTCGCGCCCGAACGAGTCCGAACCCATCATGAATTGATGCTTGATCGAATCGCCTTCGAGCGTGGTGATTTCGCCGCTTGCGCCGGGCAGCAGATCGCGGCTGCCGGGATCGAACAGGGTCGGGTCTACCGTGCCGAGTACTGGTGCGGCCAGCGCGATCAACACCAGCACGCCCATCGCCGCGCCGCCGATGCGCACGCCCCAGTGGCGCGCGAGCAGTTGCCACACCGAGGCGCGCTGCACGATGTTGGCGTCCTCGGTTGACAAGCTGGTGGACAGATCGGCGGGGATCGCAGGGGCGCTCATGCTGGGTGTGGAATCTGTGCGAACAATGGGTGAAGGCGATGAGGGGGAGGAGGTAGGGTGCAATGCGGTCTGCACTCAATAGCGAATCCGCGGATCAAAAAACAAATACGACACATCGACCAACAGGTTGATCAGCACATAGACAAACGAGAAAAACAAAATCACGCCCTGAATCGTGGGGAAATCACGCGCAAGCACGGCATCGACCGTAAGCCGCCCGAGGCCGGGAATGCCGTACACCGATTCGGTCACCACCACGCCACCGATCAGCAGCGCAACGCCGATACCGATCACCGTGATGATCGGCACCGCCGCGTTGGCGAGCGCATGTTTAATCAGCACGCGGTTCTCGGGCAGGCCCTTGGCGCGTGCGGTGCGGATGTAGTCCTCCGACAACACCTCTTGCACGCTGGCGCGCGTGACGCGTGCAATCAGCGCGATGTAGATCACCGACAGCGTGACCGACGGCAAAATCAGGTGCTGCAAAAACGGCCAGAACCCGCCTGCGATCCGCTGATAGCCCTGCACCGGCAGCCAGCCAAGTTTCAACGACACGATCCAGATCAATATATAGGCGAGCACGAAGACCGGAATTGAAAACCCCATCACCGAAAAACTCATCAGCGCGCGGTCGAGCCAGCCACCCTGCCGCCACGCCGCCAGCACGCCGAGCGGCACCGCCACCAGCACGGCGATGACGATGGTGCAAAACGACAACGCCAGCGTCGGCTCGATGCGCTGCAGGATGAGCGCTGCAACCTTGACTTTGAAAAAATAGGACTCGCCCAGATCACCCGCGAGCACGTTGCCAAACCAGATGCCAAATTGCACGATCAGCGGTTTGGAGAGGCCGAGGTTCTCGCGGATTTTGGCGACGTTCTCAGGCGAGGCGGCATCGCCGGCGATGATCGCTGCGGGGTCACCAGGCGTTAAGCGCAGCAGCAAAAACACCAGCACCGCCACGATGAACAACACCGGGACGGTGGCGGCGATGCGCTTGACGAGGAAGGCAAACATGCAGAGTGGAGATGGGTGCGGCTAAGCGGGGTGTTTAAGAAGGTGTGGGCTGAGGTTGAGAGCGGCGGGCAGAAAAATGGGCGGGTCAACCCCGCCCATTTTCAGATCACCCGTTTATTTCTTGATGTTCCAGTAAAAATTGCCGGGGCCGATCACGAGACCCGTCACGCCCTTTTTGAGAGCGGCCGGATTGATCTGCTCACCGACTGGCGCGTGGGTGCCGACCTCGAAGGCGCGCGCCTGAATCGCTTCGGCAATGACCTTGCGCTTGTTCATGTCGAGTTCACGCGCGAACTGGTCGCGCAGCTTTTCAATCGCGTCGTCGGTGGGCCAGCCGAACCAGGATTTGTCGCCGGCCGCGCCGATGGCAGCGTTGGTGAGCGGATTCCAGATATCGGGCGAGACCCAGGCGGTGGCGAAGATGTTCCAGCCGCCGGCCGAGGGCAGGTCTTTCTTGGCTCGGCGGCCCACCAGGGTGTTCCAGTCCATCGATTGCAGATCAACCTTGAAGCCGGCCTGGCGCAGCAGTTGCGCGGCGACATCGGGCAGTTTGGCAATCGAGGCCAGATCAGTCGGCTTCATGATGACGACGGTGGTGCCGTCGTAGCCCGAGGCCTTCAACAGGTCTTGCGCCTTTTTCATGCTCGATTTGCCGATCAGGTCGCTGCCTTTGGTCGAGCCGTAAGGTGTGCCGCAGACAAACATCGATGGGCAGGTCTTGTAATACTCCTTGATGCCGACCTGGGCCTTGAGGAAGGCCTCCTGATTGAAGGCGGCAATCGCGGCCTGGCGCACCTTGGCATTGTTGAAGGGTGGGTGCAAATGGTTGAAGCGCACCATGTACTGGAAGCCAAGATTGTTGCCGTTGACGATGACCACGTTCGGGTCTTTGGCCAGCGCGGCATACGATTCAAACGCGGGCTGCTCGATGATGTCCACTTCGCCCTTGGAGAGTGCGTTCACTTGCGCCTGCGCGTCACGCAGCGCCAAGTTCCACTCGACGCGATCGACGTAGACGTTCTTGGCACCGGTCGAGCCGGACGGCGCTTCCTTGCGCGGCACGTACTTGGCGTTCTTGGTGTAAATCGCCTTGTCACCCGGTTTGAATTCGTCGCGCTTGAAGACGTAAGGGCCGGAGCCGATGTAGTCCTCGATCTGCTTGTCGGCCGGTGTGTCAGCCACGCGCTTGGGCATGATGAAGGGCACGTTGGACGAGGGCTTGCCGAGGGCATCGAGCATGATGCCGCAGGCTTCGCCGAGGAAAATGCGGAAGGTGTCAGGCGTGGGCGAATCCATGCGCTGGATGAAGGTGAACAGCTTTTGCCCCATCGCATCGCGCTTGCCCCAGCGGCCCAGCGAGGCGGTCACGTCGTCACCGGTGACCGGCTTGCCGTCGTGAAATTCCAACCCTTTGCGCAGCTTGAAGGTCCACAGGCGGTGGTCGGGGCTGACCTCCCACGACTCGACCATCTGCGGTTTGATCTGGCCTTTTTCGTCAGTGCCGAACAGGGTGTCGTAAATCATGTAGCCATGATTGCGCGCCATGTACTGGGTGGTCCAGACCGGATCGAGGATCGACAGGTTGGAGTGCGGAATCACCTTGAGCACGCTCTGTGCGTGAGCGGCAGGCGCAAGCAGCGCAGCGCCCGCACACAGCAAGGCGGCAAGCGCGGCGGGCAACGTAAATCGAAGTCTCATGGGGGTCTCCTCGTTAAATTATGGCAGCCGGTAGATTGGCAAATCCTGCATCGCGCCGGCTGCGTTCAGACAGCATAGCATCGCTGTCATGCGTCACAGTGTAGGCCAAGTGACCGGCCCGCGTACCGCCTCGAAGGCAGCGGCCGCACGCAAGGCCAGGTCTTCGCGGTAAGCCGGTGCGACGATCTGCAAACCTATCGGCAACCCGGGCACGCCGGTTTGGGTAAAGCCGCAATGGATCGACAGCGCCGGTTGCTGCGTGAGGTTGAAGGGAAACGAGAACGGCGTCCACCAGGTCCAGTCTTCCGGTGCCGATGTCACGCCTGCTTGTTTCCAATCGGGCAGATCAGGCGAGACGCGCCCCACCTCAAACGCCGGCACCGCCGTGGCGGGCGTGATGAGCAGATCGAACTGCGTGTTGAAGCGCTTCATGGTCTCGCCCACCTGCACACGTCCGGCCTGGTAGTCGAGAAAATCGGCAATCGTGTAGCGCGCGGCGTAAGCGCAGGTGGCCTGCAGGCCCGGATCCATCAGCTTGAATGTTTCGGGCGGCAGCTTGCCAAACGTGTTGCGCGCGGTGGCGAACCAGTGCGTGGCGAACAACGGGCCGCAGTCGGCGAAGCCGGGGTCGTGCTGCTCGACCTGCGCGCCCATCTCGACGAACACCTGCACCGCGCGTTTGACCGCCGCCTCGACCTCGGCGTTGACGTGCGGGATGTAGCCCAGGCGCGGGCTGTAGGCGATGCGCAGGCCCTTGACGCCTTCGCGCAGATTCGCGCTCCAGTCCTTGTCATGCGGCGGCAGCGCGCTCCAGTCGCGCGCATCCGGTTGCGAGACGATGTTGAGCAACAGCGCCGCATCAGTCACATCACGCGTCATCGGCCCCACATGCGCCACCGTGCCCATCGGCGACAAGGGCCAGGCCGGCACGCGGCCAAAGTGCGCCTTGATGCCGGTAGTGGCGGTGAATGCATTGGGAATGCGGATCGACCCGCCGCCATCGGTGCCGATGTGCAATGGCCCAAGACCCGCTGCCAGAGCGGCGCTCGCGCCACCGGACGATCCGCCCGGGGTCATGGCGAGGTTCCACGGATTGCGCGTGATGCCGGTCAGCGGCGAATCGGTTGCGCCTTTCCAGCCCCATTCGGGGGTACAGGTTTTGCCGAGAATCACGGCACCGGCTTCGCGCAGGCGCGCGGTGGCGGGGGCGTCGTCGGCCCAAGACTGGCTCCTATCAACGGTCTTCGAGCCACGCAAGGACGGCATGCCGGCGGTCAATATCAAATCCTTGATGCCGGCCGGCACGCCATCAACCGGCGACAACGGCGCGCCTTTGGCCCAGCGCGCCTCTGACGCGCGTGCATCGGCCAGCGCGGATTCATGCGCTACGTGGCAGAACGCATTGATCTGCGGGTTGAGGCGGTCGATGCGTGCCAACGTCGCACGCGCCACCTCGACTGGCGACAAGCTGCGCGAGCGGAAAGCCGCCGTCAATTGCACCGCACTCATAAAAGCCGGATCGTTCATCGTATCGCTCCCTATCAAAGAATGCTGGTCACTATGCAGGCCCCTCTGACAGAGGGTCTACGGCCAATGTTGATATGACTTGTTCCAAGTGCTGCTGCAAGGCTTCGCAGCGCTGCAGCAGCGCTGCCAGACTGGCGCTGGCAAGGTCTTTCCCCAGCGCACCGCATTCGATGCCAGCCCAGGCAAAACCATACAGTCCGAAGCTGCCGGAGCGTCGCGGTTCTTGGCGCGGGCCACCACCAGCAATGCCGCATAAAAAATCGCGGCCAGCCCGTAGTTGACCATCACATGGTCAATGCCGCCGCGCCCGCCAGTGAATTGGGCGAGCAGATTGAGCAGCGTAGTGATCCAATCCGGCATAAACGAAATGAAAATTTCGATGAGACCCATTTTAGGGTCTGCGGCACACCAGATGCGCCCGGTGCCAGCGGGCGTGGCAGAATGCGCTCATGGTTACCGTACAGCCCTCCGCAAAAAAAACCGCGCAGACACACGCGAAGAATCAGCGCCTGATCGTCGCCATCACCGGCGCATCCGGCAGTCTCTACGGTGTGCGCTTGCTGCAAGCAATGCGCAGCGTGGCCGGGTGGGAAACCCACGTGGTGGTCTCCAACGCCGGTGCGCTCAATGCGCAGCACGAGTTGTCGATGTCGAAAAAGGAAGTCGAGGCGCTGGCCGATGTGGCCTACGACAACCGCGATGTCGGTGCGGCCATCGCCAGCGGTTCGTTTGTCACGCACGGCATGATCGTCGCGCCGTGCTCGATGAAGACCCTCGCTTCAGTTGCGCACGCGTTCTCGGACAACCTGATTTCACGCGCAGCCGACGTGATTCTCAAAGAGCGCCGCCGCCTGGTGCTGGTGACGCGCGAGACGCCGCTTAACCTGGCGCACCTGCGCAACATGACAGCGGTGACCGAAATGGGCGGCGTGATTTTTCCGCCGGTGCCGGCGCTGTATCAGAGCAAGACCTCGATTGACGATCTGGTCAACCACTCGGTGGGGCGCATGCTTGATTTGTTCGGCGCGGAAACCGATGGCCTGGTCGAGCGCTGGCAGGGCTTGACCAAGTAACGCGCCGGACACCGGAAACGCGGCGGCAACGAGCCAAACCCGCCCCAGCGCGCAGCGCCGCCGTTGCTCACACCTGCACCACCAGCCCCGGATCAAACGTGCGGTTTTCCATGCGCGCACCATTGCGGCTGCAGTAGCCGCGCGGGTTGCAGATGACGCGGGTTTTTTTGATGGTGTAGTCGAAACAGTCGTGGGTGTGGCCATGCACCCACAGCGCACACTGGCCCATGAGGTATTCCAGACGCGAAGCGAAGCCGGCGCTGCCGAGGTCAAGGCGATAGCGCAGCGCCACCGATTTATGCGCTGGCAGGTGATGCGTGACGGCCACGGTTTTGCCGTCAAACGGCGTCGCCAGCTGCTGTTCCAGCCAGGCGCGTGAAGCCAGGTGGCGTGCGCGCACCAGTGCCGGGGTGAGCAGGCCGCCGTTGCTGTGCATGCTATCGGTGCTGTGTCTGCTGCCGGCGGGATCGGCGCAGGTGTGAATCTGCGAAAAATCGGCGAGATATTGCACACACGCGTGCATCGCACGCTCGCGCAGGTGCTCGCCGAAATAATCAAAATCGGTCCACAGCGTGGTGCCGAGAAAACGCACGCCGCCAATCACCACGGCATCGTCTTCGAGGAAATGAATCCGGTGGCGCCTGGCCTCGGCGCGCATGGCGTCAAGGTGGGCGTCCCAATCGTAGCGGTAGAACTCGTGGTTGCCGGCCACGTAGAGAATTTCTTGCTGTGGAAACATCGCGCGCGCCCAGCCAAAGCCGTGGGTGGAGACGTGAATGTCACCAGCGAGGATGACCACGCCGGCGTCAGTCGGCGGCGGCGTGAACCGGCAAAACTCCAGATGCAGGTCGGAGAGGATGTGCAGCTTCATGCGCTGCACTATACCGGGCCGGATGCGGTGACGAACAGTGATGCGCGGTGAGAAGCAGTAAAACGCGGCAACACGCAGCGACAGCGGCACCGCAGTGCCCGCGCCAGACGGCGCGCAAACCTAGCGACCGAGCGCCGCGGTCTGCATCGCGTTCAAGGCGGCGCGATAGACCGTGTCGTCAAGCAAGGCCGCGCCGATCTGTTCATCGACACCGCGCTCACGTGCCAGCGCCTTGAGCGCTGCCAATTGGGCCGGGCCGGGGCGCGAGCCGGTAAAGCCGCGCCCTTGCACGGCGGCACCAGCGATTTTGGCGGCAGCGTCCGGCTGTGCATTGACCCAATGACGCGCGCGCTCAAGCACCACCAGCACCGCGCGCGCCTGCTGCCCGTGTGACGCCAGCAGGGCTTCGGACGCGAGCAAAAATTGGGTGTCCCCAGCGCCGTCTGAGCCGCCGCCGCTGCTCCCTTCGGCCAGACGCGACAGCACATAAATGGCTTTGACCGGCGCGCCCTGCGCGCGGGCGGCAAGCGCGGTGCGGGCGGCGGCAACGGTGAAGTCGGCGCGCTCGCCGGGCTGCACCCATTCCACCTTCACGCCGGCCGTTTCGAGCCAGCCCAAGTGCTTGACCACCATCGTGAGGGCGCTGCCGGTGTCGATGCGCAGGGTGTCGGCTGCCTGCGCCGCGAGAGCGCCGGACAGCGCGGCGGCGGTGGCCAGGCTACGAAGAAGCGTACAAAAAAGCGTACGAAATAATGGGCGGCGAGCAAACATGTCAATGGCACCGGCAGAACGACAAGGCATGCAGGATAGCCAGTCCAGATATAAGAATAAACGATTATTTCTTTATCTTTATATTTCCTAAACGCATAAACAAATCCGCCCTGCCTGCGTAAAAGCGGCGCTCCTCAGAGCGCCGCTTTCATGCTTCTGCCACTGGCCGCAGCGCAGCCAGCCGCATCAGCCAGCTACATCAGCCACCTGCATCAATCGGCGTACTGCCCGGCCTTTTTGATGATCGGCCCCCACTTGTTAATTTCGGCGGCGAGGTGGTTTTTGAGACCATCCGGCGTCGCCTTGGCGGGCGGCACGATCATGGCACCAAGTTTTTCCATAGCGCTCACAAACGCCGGGTCTTTGAGCGCGGCGTTGAGCGCAAGGTTGAGTTTGTCGGTCACCGCCTTGGGCGTGCCTTTGGGGGCGTACATGCCGTGCCAGATGGCGAGATCAAAACCTTTGAGGCCCTGCTCGTCCAGCGTCGCCACCTGCGGCAGCACCGCCACCTTGGCCTTGGTGGTCACGCCATAGGCCTTGACGCGCTTGGTGTCGATCAATTGCGTGGTCTGGGTGGTTTGATCGCACATGATCTGCACCTGCCCGCCTTGCAGGTCGATCATGGCCGGGCCGGTGCCTTTGTAGGGGATGGTCTGGAGATCGACCTCAATTGCACTCATGAACAGCAGCCCGCACAGGTGCGAGGCCGCGCCGAGCCCGGCGTTGGCCAGGTTCACCTTGTCGCGGTTGGCCTTGAGGTAAGTGATGAGTTCGGGGTAGGTATTGGGCGGAAAGTTGTTGTTGCCGATCAGCGTCATCGGCACGTCAATCACCTGGCCGATGTATTCAAAATCGGTCAGGGCGTTGTAGTTCATCTTGCGGTACAGCGTCGGCGAAGTGGACATGCCGATGTGGTGAATCAGGATCATGTGGCCGTCGGGCGCGGCTTTTGCCACGCGGTCAACGCCGAGGTTGCCGCCGGCACCGGCCACGTTCTCCACAATCACCTGTCCGCCCAGCGGCTTGGCCATCGCCTGCGCCAACTGGCGCGCTGCCGTGTCGGTCGGCCCGCCAGCGGCAAACGGCACCACCAGCACCACCGGTTTGGACGGGTATTGGGCCAGTGCGGATGGTGCCGCGCCCAGAGTGAGCGCGGCCAGGGCCAGCGCGGTAAACAGACGGTTCATGAGAGTCTCCTGTGTTATTTATCCCCGGCCCAGATTTTAGGCCAACGCCTGCACAATGGCCTGACCCAGATCAACCGTTTTGGCGGTGCCGCCCATGTCGGGCGTCTTGGGCGCGCCCGAGGCTGGCGCGCAGACTTTTTCAATCGCGTTGACGATGGCCGCTGCCGCTGCGGGGTGGCCGAGGTGTTCGAGCATCATCGCGCCGGACCAGATTTGCCCGATCGGATTGGCGATTTTTTTGCCATAAATGTCGGGGGCCGAGCCATGCACCGGCTCAAACAAGCTCGGGAACACGCGCTCGGGATTCAAATTCGCTGACGGCGCGATGCCGATGGTGCCGGCCGTTGCCGGGCCGAGGTCGGAGAGGATGTCGCCAAACAGGTTGGACGCCACCATCACGTCAAAGCGCTGCGGGTTGAGCACCATCTGGATCGTGAGGCCATCGATGTGATATTGGCTGGTCTTGATCTGCGGATACTGTTTGCCCATCTCGGCGAAGCGCTCGTCCCAGTAGGGCATGGTGATCGAGATGCCGTTTGATTTGGTGGCCGAGGTGACCAGCTTGCGCGGGCGCGTCATCGCCAACTCAAACGCAAACTTCATGATGCGGTCGCAGCCCTTTTTGGTGAAGGTCGAAATCTGCTGCGCCATTTCGCGCTCGGTGCCGACAAACAGGCGACCGCCCATCGACGAATATTCGCCCTCGGTGTTTTCGCGCACCACGTAGTAGTCGATGTCGCCAGGCTGGCGGTTGGCGAGCGGGCACGGGATGCCGGGCATCAATTTGACCGGGCGCAGATTGACGTATTGGTCGAAATCGCGGCGGAATTTAATCAGCGAATCCCACAGCGAAATGTGGTCGGCCACGATCGAGGGCATGCCGACTGCGCCGAAGTAGAGGCAGTCGTGGCCGCCGATCTGGTCACGCCAATTGGCCGGCATCCAGTAATTGTGTTTGGCGTAGTTGTCGCACGACCAGTCGAACTGGTCGAACTGCAGGTCGATGCCGAATTTGCGCGCGGCGGCGTCGAGCACCTTGAGGCCCTCGGGCATGACTTCCTTGCCGATGCCGTCGCCGGCGATGACTGCGATGCGGTGTTTTGCCATGATGTGTTTTCCTTCGGAACGTGGGTAAGGGTGATGTCGATGCTGGTTGATCTGGGGGAGGCGGCTGGCGCGGCGCGCGGTATGAGGCGCACCGGCGCGCTGCCGGCACACCGGCTTGCGCACCTGACCCGGACGCCCGGCGCGCAACCGCTGCGGGGCCGCATGTTACCTGTTAGCGCATGCGCAGATCGTCGGTGGTGTGGCGCAGGCGCGCGGCAATTTCGCGCGTGATGTTGACGATCAACTTGTGGACAATTTTCGGATCGACTTTTTCGATGTCACCCAGCCGGTCGCGCTTCAACAGCCAGAGTCGCGATTCTTCCTCCGCAACCACCAGCGCCGAACGGCTGCCACCTTCTATGAAGGCGATTTCGCCGATCATGGTGCCCGGGGTGAAGGCGGCGATACGGCGCGACACGCCATGCACGTCTTCGATGCGCACGCCGATCTGGCCCTCGTCGATGACGTATAAACCATCGACCGGGTCGCCTTTCTTGAACAGCGTCTCGCCGCTCGACAAGTGGCGTTCCTCAAAAAAACTGCGGACAATTGCCATGTCATCCTTGCTGAATCCCTGAAACAATCCGGCCCTGGCCAGCGGCACACCAACGTGGCGGGTCGTGTCGTCGGCGTTATGCAGCAGCATCAGTTCGGCTCGCTCGAGGGCATTGTCGATGGTATCGATCACTTCATTGGGGGTAATCACGTCAAATAACCCGGACGCGCCCAGTACGCTGTGATGGCTATCGACGGCGAGTCGGCCGGCCAGCCACAGGCTGCTCTGTGCTTCGCGGCAGGCCCGTGCCAGATCGCAGAGCGCCGCCGCACCCGACGAATCAATGTCGGTCACTTCCTCCAGATTGACGATCATCGCGCCACGCGCCGGGATGCGCTCAGCGGCATCTTGCGAAAAATCAAAGGATGAGCCGAAAAACAGCGCTCCACGCAATTCGATCACCGCGATTTGCGTACCGCCCGCATGGAGCAAGGCGTTGGCGGCGGCATTGCGCTGCAGGGTGGAGCGTCTCGTTTGGAGGGTACCGGCTGTGTGGACAACGCTTGACCCGGACTTGACGATAAACAGCACCATCGCTGCCAGCACGCCAACCGCCACCCCGGCGCTTGGGCCGAACAGCAAACCCACCGCGAGGACGCCACCGAGTGTCGCCAGGTCGCCAAACAGCACGCGGCGCTTGCCGCCCCGGAGCAGACTGCGCGCGATGCGCAGCACCGGGTCAATGCCCCAGGATTTAAGCGATCCGAGCACGGCCGCGATGAGGATGCCGACGATTACAGCAGTGGGAATTTGGGCCAGCACCGTGACGCCCAGCAATGCCACCGTCAGGACGATGAGGCCATCGAAAATAGAGGCAGCCTCGGTCTTGGCACCAATGCGGATCGATTGTTCAGCGCGCAATTGGGATCCCGATATTGGCAGCCCGCCAGCGAGGCCGACCAAAATATTGGTAAAACCCTGCCCCATGAGTTCCCGGTTGGCTTTGAGGGGGTGCCCGGTCAGCTTGTGGATGGCGGCGGCGCTCATGAGTGAATCGAGCGATGCCAGAATCGCCAGGGCCAGTGCCTGGGGCAGCAATTGCCGGGTCAGCGGCAGGTCATGCATGCTGTAAAAGCTGAACGCGCTGCCCGAGAGGGAAAATTGCCCAAGACTTTTATTGATATAGGCAAACGACGGCGTCAGCAGATGACCCAACAGATAAAACCCGGCAATGCCCGCCACCAGGCCGGCGATAGACGAAGGTACGCGCGGCAGCAGCCGGCCCGAACACAGCGCGACAGCGACGGTGACGGCGATGGCAAGCACGGAGGCAGGTTGGGGCAGGTCATCGCGCGCGGCAAAACCGGGTAGCAGGCCGGCCAGCACCAGTGGCAACTGCGACCAGAGCGCGGCGATGCTGACCGCCATTAGAAATCCGGCCAACACCGGGTACGGCAGGTAGCGCACCACGGAACCGAGCCGCAGCCCGCCCATGATTATTTGCATAACGCCGCACAGTGCCGTCATGGCACCAATCAACATCAGGAATGTAGCCGGGGTGAGGTTGGGATTGAGTGCCAACTCGGCTGCGATCAGCAGTGAAAGCGTGATTTTGGGCCCACTCAACTGGCCGCGAATTCCCGTCAGCCAGCAACCCAGAAAACTCGCCCCAAGCGCACCTATCAGCGCGCTCTGCACTGCCAATGGAAACAGGGCGCGGTCCAGCGGTGCCACCACGACCAGCGCGCACGCCAGAATGCCCGGCAACGCCAACATGGCCGTTAGCGTACCGCCAGCCAGTTCTCTCCCCCACGCTATGCGTCCCATCTCGTCGCGCTGCCCCCAGAAATTATCTTCTTACATTATTTGCGTGTGCGTCGCCCTAAACGCACCGGCGTTGCCGCCGTGACTGCCGGGGGCTCAGCCGAAAAACGTCTGTAGTTGCGCAAGCAAAATGTGCGGCACCTGTTCCGGAATATAGTGCCCACTCGGCAACGCGCTCCCACCAACGCTGTCTGCGTATTCTTCCCAGATCGATAGCGGCTTGAAGCAACGCTCGATCACCCCTTCGGCCCCCCAGAACACGCGCAGCGGGCATTTTACTTTGCCTCCTGCGGCACGGGTCTCGCGATCGTGTTCGAGGTCAATCCCGGCTGCTGCGCGATAGTCCTCGCACATGGCGTGGATCGCGTCTGGCAACTTCGCGCAGCGCAAGTATTCAGCCAAAGCCGCCGGCGCAAACGTACCAAGGCCCTGGTCACCACGGCTCATCACACTGCGCAGGTAAAACCCGGGGTCGCGCCCCAGGACTGTCTCAGGCAGGGGCGCGGGCTGGATCAGAAAGAACCAGTGCCAGTAGGCGCGCGCAAATTCCATCGTGGTGTTCTCGTACATCGCCAGTGTCGGCGCGATGTCGAGGAACACGGCTTTCTCGATCCGCACGGGATGAGCGAGACACAGGCGGTGCGCCCCGCGCGCGCCGCGGTCGTGGGCACAGACC
Source organism: Burkholderiales bacterium (assembly GCA_031428855.1). Classification (GTDB taxonomy): domain Bacteria; phylum Pseudomonadota; class Gammaproteobacteria; order Burkholderiales; family JAEUOS01; genus CANJDH01. The sequence continues at coordinate 17,007 of JANOYK010000198.1, forward strand.
AGAAACTGTTCGAAGCCCAACGCGCGCATCACCTCGACCTGATCCTGCGCCATCACGCGTTTGGAATAGTTCGAATGATCGGGCAGCCCGGCTGGTTTGGCGCTGTCGCCATAGCCGCGCAAATCGGCAGCGACCACGTAAAACTTTTCGGCAAGTTTGGGCGCGATGTGATGCCAGATCACATGCGTTTGCGGATGGCCGTGCAGCAGCAGCAGCGCGCGCCCGGCGCGGTTGCCGCCATGCACGGCGTGAATCGTGGTGCCGTTGACGGCGAAGTCTTGCGCGGTGAATCCGGGGAAAAACATGACCGTTCCCAAGTCTGAAAAATAGTGGAAGACAAGCCTGTAAGCGGGGTTCTGTTACGGCGCTGCCACCCTTGCAGGCAACAGCGCTATGACGGCCATTCCTCTAGGCCGGCAGTTGCCTGCCGGCTCAAGCCACCTACCCGCACACTCCGCGAGCCGCCTCAACGTGTGCCTATTTGGTGTTGCACCGGATAGAGGTTGCCGCGTTTCACCGTAACTTAATACGCTCGTCTCTGTGGCCCTGGTCGT
>JANOYK010000199.1:0-4439 GCA_031428855.1 Burkholderiales bacterium
CTGCGCGGCAACTGGAAGCCGACCATGTCGCGATACAAAAAGCCGACAAAGCCGGAGCAGTCAAAGCCGGTTTCGGGTGAGTTGCCTCCCGCCCGGTAGCGGGTGCCGCGCAGGCTCAAGGCGCGCTCCAGCACGGCGTCAAGCGCGCGCGCGATACCTAGGTGGGTGACGGCAGGCGCATCGTCAGAGGCAGCCTGTGCCGCTGCCAACGTGCTGGTGTTGCCCTGTGTGTTCGCACTGCTCTGGGCCAATACCAGCGGCAGCGCGCCCGCCAAACAGAACGCTGCGGGCAGACCGGTGCGCAAACCCGCGCGCAAACCCGCACACAGGACGGCGCATAGACCTGCAAATAGACCGGACCAGCCGGGTGCGAAATTTTTCATGCCCGCACTTTACGTGATTTATGCGCTGATTTTTGCCGCAGAAGCGATGTAAGCGCCAGTGGCTGCGCAGCACCGCGCCATATAATCGCCCGCAACGTGCATCACGCTGTGCCGCACATTTTCCAGCGTTGTCGAGCCAGCACCAGGGCCACTGCGCCGCCGCCCGTCCCGCCACTGCCCATCCACTTGCCGCCGTTTTCAGGATCACTATGTCCGCCCCTCACGTCACCGCGAAGCTGCCGGTTGTATTGATCGTTGATGATTCGCGCATGGTGCGCGCGTCACTCTCCAAACATTTGCAGGGGCACTACGAGGTGCAGCAGGCGGAGGACGGCGAGGCCGGCTGGCAGGCGCTGCTGGCCGAGCCGCGCATCAGCGTCGTCATTTCCGATTTGTCGATGCCTAAACTGGACGGCTATCAGTTGCTCGAACGCATCCGCGCCTCGGACGTGCCGCGCGTCAAGGTGATGCCGGTGATGATGATTTCGGGCAGCGAAGATGAAGCCGGGCGCAAGCGCGCGGCGGACCTCGGTGCCACCGACTTCATCACCAAAGGGGTCGGCACCGCCGAAGTGCTGGCGCGGCTAGACTCGCTCTCGCAACTGGCGCGCGCCAAGGAAGAACTCGATGCCAGCCGGGTCGCGCTGGCCGAAAATGCCACCACCGATCCGGTGACCGGCAGCTTCACCATGGGTTACCTGGTCAAGCAAGGCTCGGCGATGTTTTCGTATGCGCGCCGGCAGGGGATCCCGGTCGCGGTGATGCGCCTCGGCCTGGATGATTTTGAGACTGTGCGCAGCCAGACCGGCGACGCGGTGGCGGATCAGATTCTCACCGCCGTGGCCAAGCTGACCGGCTCGCGCATGCGCCGCGAAGATTGCGTGGCGCGCACCGGCCCGGCCGAATTTGGCATCAGTTCGCCCTCTGCCACCGCGCAGGCGGCCGAAGTGGTGGCGCAGCGGCTGGTGGCCGAAATTGATGCGGCCAAAATTTCATGGCAGGGCAAGAACTTCAAGCTGCGCGCCAGCATCGGCGCGTGCGACAGCGTCGCCGAGACAGTGGAAAGTTTTGCCGATCTGCTAGTGATTGCGCAGCAGCGTCTGATGGAGGCGCGCGCGGCCGGCGGCGGGCGCGTGGTGGCCATAGGGGCAGACGCAGCCGCCGCCCCGGCTGCGCCGAAGCGGCAGGGGCCATCGATTGAAGAGGCGCTTGCGCTGCTCGCCGCCGGGCAGGCACACAAACTCACCGCGCACGCCGCCGAGCTGGCGCGGCGCATCTATCCGCTGGTGCGTTTTTGCGATGATGTGTTCGAGAGTGATGTCGACGCGTCGGCCGAGGTGCGCGTGCAGCGCGTGCTGACCCGCACCCAGAAGATGAAAGCGCTCACACCCGGCAACACCCAGCGGATGAAACGGGTCAAACTATGACAACGCCTGCATTCGATACCTTCCGCGCCCGCTCCCTGTCGGAGCGTGACGCCTTCTGGCGCGAGCAATCGGCCCTGATCGACTGGCACACGCCGCCCGCGCAGGTGTGTGATTTTTCGCGTCCGCCGTTTGCCAAGTGGTTTACTGGCGGCACTACCAACCTGTGCCACAACGCGGTTGACCGCTGGCTGCCCACGCAGGGTGACAAGCCCGCGCTGATTTTTATCTCGACCGAAACCGGCATCGAAAAAACCTGGTCGTTCCGCGAATTGCACACTGAGGTCAACCGCTGCGCCGCCATGCTCAAGGCGCTCGGGGTGCTCAAGGGCGACCGCGTATTGATTTACATGCCAATGATTGCCGAGGCCGCGTTCACGATGCTCGCGTGCGCGCGCATCGGCGCGATTCACTCGGTGGTGTTCGGCGGCTTCGCCTCTCACTCGCTCGCCTCACGGATTGATGACGCGCGCCCCAAAGTGATCGTCTCGGCCGACGCCGGTTCGCGCGCCGGCAAGGTGGTGCCGTACAAGGGCTTGCTGGACGAAGCCATCAGCCTGGCAAAAAACAAACCGGCCAGCGTGCTGCTGTTTGACCGCAAGCTGGCAGCCATGCCGCTCACGCCGCAGCGCGATGTGGATTGGGCCACGCTGGCGCAGCAGCACGCGGGCGCGCAGGTTGCCATCGAATGGCTCGAATCATCCGAGCCGTCCTACATCCTCTACACCAGCGGCACCACCGGCACGCCCAAGGGCGTGCTGCGCGACACCGGCGGCTATGCGGTAGCGCTGGCAGCGTCGATGAAACATATCTACGATGGCCGCGCCGGTGAAACCTATTTCTCCACCTCTGACATCGGCTGGGTGGTGGGCCACTCCTACATCGTCTACGGCCCGCTGATCGCCGGCATGGCCACCATCATGTACGAAGGCACGCCGGTGCGGCCCGACGCCGGCATCTTGTGGAAGATCGTGCAAGACCACAAGGTGAGCGTGATGTTCAGCGCGCCAACGGCGATTCGCGTGCTTAAAAAGCAAGACCCGGCCTATCTCTCGAAATACGATTTGTCGTCACTCAAAGTTCTGTGGCTGGCGGGTGAACCGCTCGACGAGCCTACGGCGCGCTGGATCGGCGATGGCCTGGGCCGCCCGGTGGTGGACAACTACTGGCAGACCGAAACCGGCTGGCCGATTCTGACCTACCCGATCGGCTTCGAGCAGCGCGAGATCAAGGATGCGGGCGCGCACATGCAGCGCAAGATTGGCAGCCCGGGCGTGCCGATGTACGGCTACAACGTCAAAATTTTGCACGAGACCACCGGCGAAGAAGCCGGCGTGAATGAAAAAGGGGTAGTCGCCATCGTGCCGCCGCTGCCGCCCGGCTTCATGACCACCGTGTGGGGCGACGATGCGCGTTTTGTCAAAACCTACTTTGACAGCGTGCCGGGCCAGCAGGTGTATTCCACCTTTGACTGGGGCATCCGCGATGCCGATGGCTGCTTCTTCATTCTCGGGCGCACCGATGATGTCATCAATGTCGCGGGCCACCGCCTCGGCACGCGCGAGATTGAAGAATCGATTTCATCGCATGCCGCGATTGCCGAAGTGGCGGTGGTCGGTGTCGCCGATCAACTCAAGGGTCAGGTGCCGGTCGGCTTTGCGGTGGTGAAGGATGCCAATCTGATTGCCACGCCCGCCGCGCGCCTAGCGCTCGAAGGCGAAGTGATGAAAACGGTGGACCGCCAGTTGGGCGGCATCGCACGGCCGAGCCGGGTTCACTTTGTCACGCTGCTGCCCAAGACCCGCTCGGGCAAGGTGCTGCGCCGCTCGATTCAGGCGATTTGCGAAGGGCGCGATCCTGGTGATCTCACCACCATCGAAGACCCGTCTGCGTTGCAACAGGTGGTGGACGCAATGCGTCCTTCGTAAGCGCGCTCCATTTTTGGCGGCATCGCCAAGACTGGCTGTGGCAGCGGTTCTTGGCAGCCTATATCGCCAAGAAGCGCTCTGGGAGCGCGTCTTGGCGCTGCGGCAGGCGGGGATTACCCGCGCACCGCCAGAATCGTGCGGCGCAAGCCGTCGATCATCAAGTCAATCTCGGCCTTCGACAAATTGAGCGCCGGCATGAAGCGCAGCACCGCCGGGCGCGGTGAGTTGAGCAGCAAGCCCGCGTTGCTCCAACCGGGCGCGCCACTCAAATTGTCGCGCGCGTAAGTCACCACTTTCGCGCCAATGTCGGCTTTGAGTTCAAGCGCACGCAGCAACCCCACGCCGCGCTCAGCGCCCAGATCAAGCTCTTTGGACAGGGCAGTGAGCTGCGCCGACAAATGTGCGCCCATCGCCTTGACGTGCTCCAGAAATCCGGGCTTGGTCATCTCAGTCATGACCGCCACACCGACTGCCGCCATCAACGGGTTGCCGTTATAGGTGCCGCCTTGATCGCCGTGTTCAAACACCGCCGCCTCGGCGGTAGCGAGCAGCGCGCCCAGTGGCACGCCGCCGCCAATGCCTTTGCCGAGCGTCATGATGTCCGGTTTGATGCCGTAGTGCTGATAGCCGAACAAGGTGCCAAGCCGCCCCATACCGGTCTGCACTTCGTCACAAATGAGCAGCAGCTTGTGCTGGTCGCACAG
>JANOYK010000200.1:0-3449 GCA_031428855.1 Burkholderiales bacterium
GCCTCGAAAGCCTTGCGCGCCGTCACATCAATGAAAGTAGTGAACACCTGCGAGACCGTGCCATCGAGGGGGTTGAGAACCGGTTTGGAAGTTGACGAGAGCCACAGCACTGGACCATCGGGGCGGCAGTACCCCAACACCACATCTTCGAACAAAGTTCCGGTACGCAAGGCCTTAAGGGACGAAACCTCCTCCTGCGGAATCGGCAAACCGTCTTCATCGATAACCGGCCAGTCGCCCCCCACACTGCGAGCGCCGCGCAGCTGGTCAAGCGTGCGCCCAAGGATGCGTTCGGCGCTGGCATTGCAATCGACGATCACACCGTGCCGGTCACGCACCACCACACCCTCGCTCATGTGCATCACTACGGCCCGATAGCGCTCGTCTGCGAGGCGCAATTGCTGTTCGGCCAATTTTGTTGCGGTAATGTCAGCATAGGTGGTGAAGACACCGGTTGGCGTCGCCTCGTCAGCCTCAAACAGGGGCTGCGAATTGGACGAATGCCACACCACGCCGCCATTGGGCAGATGGTAGGCGGAGACCACGTTTGATTGCAACTGACCGGTGCGCAGCGCCGCGTGCGCAGCACGCTGCAAATCAGGCACCGGCGTGCCATCCTCGCGCGTGGCCGGCCAGCCGCAGGGCGGACTCGGCTTGCCGCGCATCTGTTCGCGCGAGACGCCGAACATGCGCTCGGCGCTCGGATTGCAATCCACGATCAGGCCATCGCGGCCGCGCACGATCACGCCTTCGATCATGTTGGCGACGATCGCGCTGTAGCGCGCATCCGCCGCGCGCAGTGCTGCGTCGGCGCGAATCCGCTCGGTGACGTCACGAAAGCTCCAGACCCGGCCGGCGGCTACACCGTCCACCAGTTGCGGCCGGGAGTCACGCTCAAAGGTGCGCCCGTCCTTGAAGTGGAGCACATCGGAGCTTTCCGCCATTGGATCAAAGTACAGCGCCTCCACCTTCGCCGTCACAGCCGGCGCATCGATCAGTTGATCCTGAATATATGCAAACACCCGCCGATGATCACGCAGCTCCATCAGATCAGGCGGCAACCGCCACATCTGCACATAGCGCTGATTGAAGGTGGCAATGCTGCGATCGGTGCGCACCACCAGAATGCCATCGGCGCTCGCTTCCAGCGTGGCTGACAGCAAAGACACCGAGCTTTGCAATTGCCGCTCGGCATGCTTGCGCTCGGTAATGTCCATCATTGCCAGAAAAATACCGCTGACACGCCCGTCAGGCTGGCGCTCCGGCACCAGCGTCATCTCAGTGGTGCGGCCCGGTTCGTACCGATGCGGCAACTCAAAGCGCTGCGTCGCGCCGCCCAGCGCACGCTCGACCCAGGGCTTGAGCAATTGCCGGCGCTCCTCCGGAAACCTGTCAAGTGCCGGCAGGCCGGATGCAGCGTCTTCCGGTTTCACCCCGATATGCCGGGCGAACGCGGTATTGGCAAAACGCAGGTGAAATCCGCTGTCAAAGTACCCAATCATGACCGGAATGTTTTCCGTAACCAGGCGCAACAGTGCTTCGCGCGCGCGAATCTCGGCGGTGCGCTCTTCGACTTCGTGCTCCAGGTTGCGCGTCAGTTCGCGCAAGCGGCGCTCACTTTGCCCGAGCGCGAGCTCTGCCTCTTTGCGCCCGGTAATGTCGAGCAGCGTGAAGCTGGCGCGCCTGACGCCATCGGCCATTTCCACGGGGCGCTGTGTGGAACTGATCCAGCGCGTCGAACCATCTGTGCGAATCAGGCGGTAATCCGAATAATGTGCCGGCGTGCGCGCTTCGAGCGCGGCTGTGCGTTCGGCCAGCCAGACGTCGCGGTCTTCCGGATGCACCATTTCCCGGTAGACCGGATAACCCTCTGGCGGCTGCGGGCCGAGCAAAAATTCCGGCGCGCGCGACCAGTCCACCCGGTCACCATCGATGACCCACTCCAGCGACAGCATGCCCGCCAGTTCCTGCGCCTCGATCAAGCGCGTGCCGGCAATTTTAAGCGCCAGCGCGGCTCGCTGTTGCTGGCTGACAGCACGGTAGAGAGCTGCGGTGGCGGCGCCAATCAGTGCGGTCACCAGGGCCACCAGGAGAAAATGGATAGTGCGATTGGTTTCCGCCCCGGCAAGGGCCACTTGCTCGGCCACGCCGACGGTCACCAGCAGCGGATAGCCCGGCAATTTTCGGTAAGTCTGGATGCGCCGCACGCCGTCAACCTTGGCTACGGCTGTGTAGCTGCCGGCCGGGTGCCGTTCGAGCTGCCGGAACACTTCGCCGCCGCTGATGTTCTGCCCTGAAATCTGCCAGCAGACTTTAGTGGCGCGCGCGCGCTAAAAGCCGTCGAGACCAATCAGGTTGACGGCGCCGCCCGCGCCGAGGTCAATCTGATCGTACAACTGGGCGAAATAGGCGGGGTCCAGGGCGATACCGACCACACCGCCGAAGGTCCCGTCGGGCTGGTTGATGCGCAGGGAAGCGATCATCGACCACTGGTTGCCGCTGCGCGTTAGCACCGGCTTGCCGATGAAAAGTTCGCCTGTGTCGCGCGCCACGTGAACTTTGAAATGCTCGCGGTCGGCGATGTTGATGGGGGGTACGCCGGCAATCGAACTGGCCACAGACTGCCCGGACGCGCCGGCGATCAGGACGTTTTGCACCAGCGTGCGGTCGCCCTGCACTGCGCGGAAGAACCGCACCAGATCAAAACCCTGGCCCAGACTCAGATATTGCCCACGAATCACCGTGGCGAGTTGGCCGGCCTCGGCCAGACTGCGAATCGTGTGCTCCTCGAACACGCGCGCAAGTTGGCTGTTGGCGCGTGTCACACTTTCGATCGCCGTGTTTCGATCACGCTGCACCAACAGCGCCGCGCCAAACCACAGCCCGGCAACCAACGCAAGCGCAAAAATTACCAGACCGGTGCGCAAACCCGGCCCGCGCCCGGCAAAGGCGCTCGCCACGGTGCTCATAGCGCGCCTGACACCGTCATCCTGTGTTCCCGCCATCCCACCCCCACCCGTCACTGCCCACCAGACATGTCGTTAACGGCTTGCGCCTGCCGTTTCTGAAGCGCTGCTGAGCCACCCGTTGAGCGTTGGTTCAACCCTTGACCGCTTCCGCCTTGGGCATCCGGCAACTCGTGTAGGCTTGCCCCGGCCCGTCGTTGAGCGTCGCCATATCGCCGTTGACTTCAAGGACCGCCACGCCGTTGCCAAAGCGTGCCGGCGCACCGGCTGACTTGTCCAAGCGGAACTCGCGCTCCGGCAGAATCACCCATGCCGCGCCACCTTCAAGCATGCGCAAATAAAACGAGCGGTTGCCGTCACAGCGGTAGGCGGTGGCGTTGGGTGGCGGCCCCGGATCACGGCCTTGCGGGCCGCTGCCAAATGGCCACAGGCTGGCGGGGTTGAATCCACCGCAGCCGCCGGCGAGCAAGGTCAGGCAGAGCG
>JANOYK010000201.1:0-6327 GCA_031428855.1 Burkholderiales bacterium
CACGTCTTCGCGGCTCATCATGATCTTGACCGGGTGGCCGGTCATGCGCGAGAGAAATGCGGCGACCGGCTCGACATACACCACCGTTTTGCCGCCAAAGCCGCCGCCAATCTCGGCCGGATGCACCAGCAGATTGCCGATGTCCATGCCGAGCAGCTTGGCGGTGTAGGCGCGCACCACAAAATGCCCCTGGCTGGCCGACCACAGCTCGCCATGTCCGGCGTCATCGAAGTTGGCAAGACAGGCGTGCGGCTCGATATAACCCTGATGCACCGCCGCAGTTTTGAAATCCATCTCGACCACTTGATCGGCAGCAGCGAACCCGGCAGCGACATCACCGATCGTAAATTCGATGCGTTTGGAGACATTGGACGGTTTGGCTGGCGGCGGCTCGACGCCGCGCGTGAGCATGTTGTCAAACAGCAGCGGCGCGTCATCGCGCATCGCCTCGTCGACATCAATCACATGCGGCAGTATTTCGTAATCGACCGCGATCAGGCGCAGCGCTGCTTCGGCCACCGACGGGCTGATCGCCGCCACGGCCGCTACCGCATGCCCTTCGTAGAGCGCCTTTTCGCGCGCCATCACGTTGCGTGTCATGTGCCAGTAATTCACTGCCACGCGCTCGGGGCCGACGTATTCAAACGGCTGCTCCTTGAAGTCGCCGCCGGTCATCACCGCCTTGACACCGGGCAGCGCACGCGCCTTCGAGGTGTCGATCGAGCGGATCCGCGCATGTGCGTGCGGCGAGCGCAGGATCTTGGCCCACAGCATGCCGGGGGCCGAATAGTCCGCGCCGTATTGGGCCTGGCCGGTGACCTTGGGTACGCCATCGGGCCGCACTGGCCGGGTGCCGACGACTTTCATTTCTTGGTCTGCAAGATTGGTTCTGGTCAACATGGTCAGGCCCCCCGCATTTCACGCGCGGCATCCTGCACCGCTTCGATAATTTTTTGATAGCCGGTGCAGCGGCACAGGTTGCCAGCCAGCCAGTAGCGCACTTCTTCGTCGGTGGGGTCAGGATTACCCTCCAGCAGCGAGCGCGCCGCCACCAGAAACCCCGGCGTGCAGATGCCGCATTGCAAAGCCGCGTGTTCCAGAAACTTGCGCTGCAACACATGCAGGTGGCCGCCTTCGGCCATGCCTTCGATGGTGCGGATCGTCTTGCCACCGGCTTCCACACCCAGCATCAGGCACGCGCACACCAGCCGCCCGTCCACCGTCACGCTGCAGGCGCCGCAGTCACCCGAGCCGCAGCCCTCTTTGGTGCCGGTCATGTGCAGTTCGTCGCGCAGCACATCGAGCATGGTCTGGCGCGTCTCACACAAAAACTCGGTGGCGTTGCCGTTGATCGTTGTCATTACATGATGCTTGGCCATCTTCAATGTCCTCCCTGTGCGCGCGCCAGCGCAATGAGTGCGGCGCGCCGTGCCAGCACGCCCGCTACTTTGGTTCTAAATGCAATGGTGCCGCGCTTGTCATCAATCGGCCGGCAGGCGGCACTGATTGCGGCGGCGAGTTTGGTCAGCGCCGCTTCATCGACCTTGGTGCCAATCAGCGTGGCGGCGGCGGATGGCACCAGCAAGACACGCTCAGCCACCGCGCCCAAGCCAATCCGCGCGGCACTGCACACGCCCTTGTCATCCAGCGTCAGATTCACCGCCACGCCCACCACCGCAATGTCCATCTCGGTGCGCGGCGTGAAGCGCAGATACGCATCGCCTGAGCGCGGCGCGCGCTTAGGCAACAAAAACGAGGTCACGATCTCGCCCTTGGCCAGTATGTTCTTGCCCGGTGCGGCGGCGATGTCTTCGACCGCAATGTCACGCCGGCCAGCCGGCCCGAGCACGCTCGCCACTGCACCCGCAGCGATCAATGCCGGCACGCTGTCCGCCGCCGGTGAGGCGTTGCATACGTTGCCGCCGACCGAGGCGCGCCCCTTGATCTGGATCGAGCCAATCAGCTTGACTGCATCGGTCACGCCCGGCCACATCTTGATGAACGCCGCGTTCTCCACCAGCGCCATGCAGGCCATCGCCGCACCAATGCGGTAGCCACCCTTCTCTTCGGTCAGCGCCGTCAGCTCGGCAATGCCTTTCAAGTCCACCAGCAACTGCACATCATGCTGCGGCCCATGCAGGCGCGGGCGCATCTGGATCAGCAGGTCTGACCCGCCCGCGAGCACCCGCGCCGGGCCACTCGCTCCCGCCAACAGTGCCACCGCCGCACTCGCCGTGGCGGGCGCTTCATACCGGACTTCACTCATCTTGACTCCCTTGTCATGGCCCCGCATTATTGCCTCGCCCCGGTAACTGTACCGGGGCGACGATTCTATTCGATCAGCTCGTTGGTTTTTTGGTTGAGCCGCAGAACGTGGCTTTTTCCATCAACGCCGGAGTCTCCCGTGCTGGCGCTCCGTGACTGCTTGAGCAGGAACCGATGGGCATGGCTTGCGGGAGGCGTAGCTTGATCCGCGATGCAAAGCGATTTGCCTTCTTGCGCGAGGCCAGTGTTTCCCTCTTTGATTCCCTTTGATTCGCGAAAGGCGTTGGTGGGGGCGGGTCTTTAGGCCATGCATTGAGGAAAGTGTTGGTGGGAGCGGATTTGCAGGGATCGTGAAAATCAATTTGAACCTGGCCCGTTTGATTCTTCGTTTGATTCCTTCGTTTGATTCCTTGCCGGCGGAAACGCTCAGCGCAACTGTTCGAAAAAATCCAGTATCTCGCGCCCCACGGTTTCTTCGCCGCTGTTGAAATGCGCGACGATGGAGATGTGGTTGTGGCGCGGCAGGCGCATGTAGCGTGGCGCATGGCGGCGCGCGACGGCGAGGCGGTGGGCGAATTCGATCCCGTATAAATCAAGCAGTGGATTCTCGTATTCGGCATTAATGATGAATACCGGCAGTTTGCTTGGATTGGTCCCTCTTATCTCCAGCCCCTCTGATATAACGCCAAGCCAAAAAATGCCAAATGCGGCATTTTGCTTGCTGTATTTCCTAAAATATGCCATTATTGGCACATGAATGACATCGAAGAACTAGGGAAGATGTTCAAGCAGCTCCGGCGGGACGCGCGGCTTACCCAGGTGCATTTTTCAACGATCTCTGGCATTCCGGTTCGGACATTGATCCGGATGGAAGCTGGCGACCAGTCGGTTGCGATTGGCACGTACATGCGTGCCGCGAGAACGCTTGATGCCAAGCTGATCGTCAGCCGCTCATCGCGCACCAGACCCACGCTCGACGAGGTTCACGCGCTATACCGTGAAGAAGACGCCGGTGATGAGCCGGCTTCGTCGCCCACGCACCTATCCCGAAGGTAGGCGATGGACCGAATCAAAGCTCTGCATGTCTCGACCACATCAGGAAAGGCCGGGCTGCTGCTCAGGGAGTCGCAGCACGCGTTTCTCTACGATCCGGCTCTCCTGGTGAGCGGTGACCGGCGCCAGGAGATTTCCCTCATCATGCCATTACGGTCTGATCCTTGGCGCACCAATCCGATGTTGCCGGTGTTTCAGACCTTCCTTCCGGAGGGTTATCTCAAAGACCGGATCGAGTCGAAATTCGGCAAGGTCATGAAAATGGATGACATGGCACTCCTGGCCTTGTCTGGCGGCAATGCCATTGGGCGCCTGCGTGTTTCAACCCACCCGGAGCCCCCGGTCGAGACCACCGGGATCGAGAGCCTGGCCGAGATCATGTCCGACCAGCACAGCCGGGACCTGTTTGAGTATTTGAGCGACAAATACCTGATCGGTACTGCGATTGCCGGGGTGCAACCAAAAGTGGTCGTCCCGGTAACGGACGAATCCCTCGCCCATGACAGATCGAAAAAAAGCCTTGGCGACAGGACCACACTTCGTGCGCGGCAAGTCATCGTCAAGATTGACGGTGGCGAATACCCCGGTGTCACTGAAAACGAATACCACTGTCTTTCGATCGCGCGCAACACAGGATTGATCGAAGTCCCGGAGTTCAGCCTGTCGCAAGACTTTCGCCGGCTCGCTATCGAAAGATTTGACCGTAACCTGGCCGGTGAATATCTCGGCTTCGAGGATATGGTTTCCCTTCAGGGGAAGGTAAACGCGGACAAGTACCAGGGATCGTACGAGATGGTTGCCGCGACGATCAGACAAACCTGTTCACCGCAACACCTGCACGCATCGCTTCAGGCTTATTACGCGTCGGTGGTGCTCGCGGTGGTGCTGAAAAATGGTGATGCACACCTGAAAAATTTCGGCATGCGCTATACGGATCCGACCACAGACGATTGCCGACTGTCCCCCATCTACGACCAGGTTTGCACGACGGCCTATATTCCCAAGGATCTCCTGGCGCTCAAATTGAACAAGACCCGATCCTGGCCGAACCGTGAGACGCTGGAAAAATTCGGAACCGATTCGTGCGCGATCCGTTCACCAGGGCAGGTGATCGAACAAGTGCAGGATGCCGTCGCCCAATACCGGCCGCAAATCCAGGGCCCCGCTTGGGGAGAATTGCGTGCAATCTTTTCGGCGCGAGCCGGAGATCTTTCCGGCGCCTCCTGAAGGGGGCGCGGTGTTCACCAGCACCATGAATACACCAGCCTTGCGGGAACAGCAGCGCCTCGCGCTCAGTCGCGCATAACAGCGCCGTTGCCATCCGTATGCGTGACAGTCCTGCGGGGGTTTTGGTGGAACGGGCGCAGGAGCCCGGCACAGTCCCTGCGCGCAAGCAGCCGGCTCTCAAGCCGGCGCATTGGCAGCGGCGCAGTTCACTCGCCAGTCAATGATGAAACGTTATCCGGACACAGCCTGAAACCCTTGGTGGAAGCCTGTCTCGCGGGCATGATGGCTTGAGAGTGTTGGTGGATGCGGGTTTCCATGATTTCTCAAAGTGAAACGCGAGCGCGGCCTTTCTTCACTCCCGGTTTTTCGGCGCCCACGCGCGACCACTGCGAACGTGCGCCTCTGGGCGGTGGTGCCATGAATTGATCGCCGCGGCTGCCGGGTGCGGGTTCCGGAATCGGCCGGCCACTATCGCGCCATTCCACTGCTGCGGGAAAGCCGAATTCTTCGGCATAACGCTTGAACCACAGGCCCTCGGGCGAGTGGCGCGTGATGCCGTCAAAAATCGTCGCGAACATCTGCGTTTGCTCCAGGCCCATGTGGTCAATCGCCTGATTGATCACCAGCTTCAACATCATGAGTTGGTTTTTCGGCACACCGGCGATGCGATCAGCGAGCTTTTGCACGGCGGCATCAAGTTTGGCCAACGGCGCTACGTCGGTGGCAAGGCCCCACTCAAAGGCCTGCTTGCCGTCGATCAGGTCGCCGGTGAGCATCAGTCGCTTGGCGCGCATTGCGCCGAGGCGATAGACCCACATGGCAGGAGATGGGCAGCCCCACACCCGCACCGGCATGTAGCCGATGCGCGCCTTGTCTTCCATCACGATAAAGTCGCAGCAGGTGGCGATGTCGCTGCCGCCGGCTGCTGCGTAGCCGTGCACGCGCGCGATGGTTGGCTTGTAGGAACGCCACAGGCTCATGAAGTCATCGGTGTTCTTCTTCATGAATTTGTAGTCGATCATCGGGTCCCATGGCATCGGCTGGGTAATGATGTTGGTCGGGTCGCCCTCGGCGTAGTGCTTCAGATCGTAGCCGGCACAAAACGCATTGCCGGCGCCGCGCACCACGATCACATGCACGCGGTCATCGGCATTCGCCGCCTCCACCGCCTGACGGATTTCGCCTGGCATGTCGTCGTTGATGGCGTTGAGGCGCTCGGGGCGGTTGAGTGTGATGGTGGCAATGCGGCCGTCAACCGCGATCTTCAGCGTGGAGTAGGTGGCATCCGCCGGTTTGCTGACCAGCCGGCGCGAAGCTGCCTGGTTCGCTGGTGGCTTGCCTGTTCCGGCATTGCGCATTTGCTTGCCAGCGGGTTTGCTTGCTGTGTTGGCCATGGTGGTTGCCCTGTGATGAGGTGAATAAAAGGAGCCATAAAAGGGGAACAAAAAAGCGCCACGAAGCATTCCGTCGCGGGCGCCTGGGTCGGGCAGACAGCGTTACGCGGCTGGACGCTGCATGTATCCGTATCGCAAGTTGGTGCGCCCGCGCCCATCGAGATGCGCGTGCAAATCGTATTCGGCCTTGGCCACGGCCACCTTGTCGCCCTCAATCGCCGCGCGCTGCTGCGGTGTGAAGTGGTACAGCCGCGCCGAGTTGCCGCCGAAGATCGCATTCTTGACTGGGCCATCGGCCGCACCGAGCGGCGCGAAGCCGTATTTCTGTTGCATCTCTTCGGGAATCTCCAGCCGGCGCAGGCCCTCGATCTGCCATTGCGGCGCGCCG
>JANOYK010000202.1:0-5069 GCA_031428855.1 Burkholderiales bacterium
TCAAGCCGGGGAAAAAAGGCTCCATCTGGTGGAACGAATTTTCGTGATTGAAGTATTCGATCTTGGGCGCAAACGCGGGCGGGTCGGACACCACATCGTTTTCCAGATAGATCGACAGATCAACAAATTTGCGCGGCATGATTTTTCCTCGAATCGGGCGTGTGCAGGGTGCTGTATCGCCGGGGCGCTGGGTCTCCACGGTGTCTCACGTCCCCATGCAAAAGGCCGGGAATCTATGCGATTCCCGGCCTTTGAATTATTGCACCGTTCGGACTGTGTGGCCCGTTGGCTCTCCGTGCTTGGTTCTCCGTGCTTGGTTCTCCGCGGGCCGGATCAGACTGCGCTGGTGTCGACCGGCGCGCCGGTCTTGGCCGCGATCTCGGCCTTGGTCACACCGGGCGCGAGCGCCACCAGTTTGAGTCCATTGGGCGTGACGTCGAGCACGGCAAGATCAGTGATGATGCGATTGACCACACCGATGCCGGTGAGCGGCAAATTGCAGCTTTTCAAAATCTTCAAATCTTCACTGCCGTCTTTTTTCTTGGCGGTGTGTTCCATCAGCACCAGCACACGGCTCACACCAGCGACTAGATCCATCGCGCCGCCCATGCCCTTGACCATCTTGCCGGGGATCATCCAGTTGGCCAGATCGCCCTTTTCACTCACCTGCATCGCCCCGAGGATGGCGATGTTGATATGCCCGCCGCGGATCATTGCAAACGAATCGGCTGACGAAAAAATCGACGAGCCGGCCAGCGTGGTGATGGTTTGCTTGCCGGCGTTGATGAGGTCAGCGTCAATCGTCGCTTCGGTCGGGAACGGGCCGATGCCGAGCAGGCCATTCTCCGACTGCAGCCAGACTTCCATGCCGGCCGGCACATGGTTCGCCACTAGCGTCGGCAAGCCGATGCCGAGGTTCACATAAAAACCATCTTGCAATTCTTTCGCCGCCTGTGCGGCCATTTCGTCACGTGTCCATGCCATGATCGTGTCTCCCGTTACTTTGCGGTCGTCAAGGTGCGTTGCTCGATGCGCTTTTCCGGCGACGGATTGCACACAATGCGCTGCACGAAGATGCCGGGCGTGTGAATGTGGTCGGGATCGAGCGTGCCGTTCTCGACAATTTCTTCGACCTCGGCGATGGTAACCTTGCCCGCCATCGCGCACATCGGGTTGAAATTGCGCGCGGTGTAGCGGTAGATCAGGTTGCCCGATTTATCCGCTTTCCACGCCTTGACCAGGCCCACGTCAGCGCGCAAGGAGCGCTCCATCACATATTGCTGGCCGTCGAACTCGCGCACCTCTTTGCCCTCGGCGACGATGGTGCCGACGCCGGTTTTGGTGAAAAACGCCGGAATGCCGGAGCCGCCGGCGCGCAGCTTTTCAGCCAGCGTGCCTTGCGGCGTGAATTCGAGTTCGAGTTCACCAGCCAGATACTGGCGCTCGAACTCTTTGATCTCGCCGACGTAAGAGGCGATCATTTTTTTCACCTGCCGCGTTTGCAGCAGGATGCCAAGGCCGAAACCATCGACCCCGGCGTTGTTGGAAATCGCCGTGAGGTTTTTTTTGCCGCTGTCACGCACACCCGCAATCAGCGCCTCAGGAATGCCACACAGCCCGAAGCCGCCCACCGCGAGGGTGTGGCCATCGGCAATCACGCCGGCCAAAGCGGCGCTGGCGCTCGGATAAATCTTGTTCATTGTGTTTGCTCCTCTGATGTTTCTGGCACGCGCCGGTCAAGCGAAACGCGTGCAAACCGAAGTTACTGGCGCACCATCACTGGCCGCACTATCACGCCTGTTTGAGTTCCGGCAGATCGCGAAAATACGCCAGCGTCTCGGGGTTGGCGAGTGATTCCATGTTGCGCACCGGGCGGCCGTGGATCACGTCTCGCACCGTCAGCTCGACCGACTTGCCATTGCGCGTGCGCGGCAGATCGGGCACGGCGATGACTTTGGCCGGCACGTGATGCGGCGTGGCGTTGACGCGAATTTGGCTGCGGATCCGCGAGACCAGCTCAGCATCAAGCCCGGCACCCTCACGCAGGCGCACAAACAGGATCACGCGCACATCGTTGAGCTTGCCCGGCGGCCAGCTTTGACCAACCGCCAGCGCCTCAACCACCTCTTCCAGTTTTTCGACTTGACGGTAGATTTCTGCCGTGCCGACACGCACACCGCCGGGGTTGAGCGCCGCGTCCGAACGGCCATGAATCAACATGCCGCCATGGACCGTGCCCTCGACAAAATCACCATGACGCCAGACATTCGGGTAGGTGTCGAAATAGGCGGCGTGAAACTTGCGCCCGCCTTCGTCATTCCAGAACCCGACCGGCATCGACGGAAACGGCTTGACGCACACCATTTCGCCTTTTTTGCCGGGTGGCAGCGCTCGGCCTTTTTCGTCAAAGATGCGCACGTCGACACCGAGCGCGTTGCCCTGAATTTCACCGCGCCGCACCGGCAGCACCGGGTTGCCGAGCACAAAACAGCCGCAGATATCGGTGCCGCCTGAAATCGATGCCAGCAGCACTTCGGCCTTGACCGACTGGTACACGTAGTCGAACGACTCAGGCGACAGCGGCGAGCCGGTCGAGAGAATCATGCGCATGCGGCCGAGGTCGTGCGTTTCGCGCGGCTTGATGCCGAGCTTGGCAATCGCATCAATGTACTTGGCCGAGGTGCCAAAGTGCGTGATTTTTTCGGCCTGAGCGATGTCGAGCAACATGGTGCCGCGGCGCATGAAGGTCGAGCCGTCATACAAAATCAGGGTGGCGCCGCTGGCAAGCCCCGTGACCAGCCAGTTCCACATCATCCAGCCGCAGGTGGTGGAGTAGAACAGGCGGTCGCCCGGGCGCACATCACAATGCAATTGATGCTCGGCCAGGTGCTTGAGCAGCGTGCCGCCCGCACCATGCACGATGCACTTGGGCACGCCGGTGGTACCGGACGAATACAAAATGTAAAGCGGGTGGTCGAACGGCAACTGGTTGTATTCGACCGGCGTCGCTTTGTAGGGGGCGGTGAATTCAGGCCAAGTGAGCGCGCGCGGCACGCCGTCCACATTGGGCGAGGCCGAAATGTAGGGCACCACCACCGCCTCACGCACCGAGGGCAGGCGCGACACAATCTCGGACACTTTGTCGATCAGGTCCACCGCCTTGCCATTGTAAAAATAGCCATCCGGGGCAAACAGCACCTTGGGCTCGACCTGGCCGAAGCGGTCCAGCACGCCTTGCACCCCGAAATCGGGCGAGCAAGAGGTCCACACCGCGCCGAGGCTGGCAGTGGCCAGCATGGCGATCACGGTCTCGGGCATGTTGGGCATGTAGGCGGCGACGCGGTCGCCTTGGCGCACGCCGGCGGCTTTCAAGCCCTGGGCGCAACGCGACACCTGATTGTTCAGTTCGGCCCAGGTGACTTTGCGCTTGACCTTGTCCTCCCCCCAGAAAATCATGGCTTCGGAGCTGTCATGCTTTTTGAGCAGGTTTTGCGCGAAGTTGAGGCGCATGCCCGGGAACCAGCGTGCGCCGGGCATCTTGTTGCCATCGACCAGAATGCCGGCCTTGAAACCGACCGGCTCGCGGTTTTTCTTGTGAAATTCAGCGGGGGTGCCGATGACGCCAAGCTGCTCCCACACCGACAGCCAGAACTGCTCGGGCTGAGATACCGACCAGCGGTAAAACTCAGGGTAGGTATTGATCTTTAGCTTCCACCGCTTGATCGCCGCCCGCGCGAAGTGGGTCAGGTTGGCCTTTTCCAGCGCAGCCTGGGAAGGTTCCCAGAGGATCGGATTGGTGATATCGGTCATGATTCGGTTTGGCTCAGTCATTCTCATCGGTGGCACCGCTTTGGTTGGTTCAGGCAACGCCGCTTTAGATCAGGCGCTGTCTCAATGTGTCTGGAAAAGCTGTTGGCTTGCCAGTGACGGTGCTGATCCAGACAAACAGCGCGTCACCGGTGGCATACACCGTATCGGGATCGTCGGTACGCCGGATTTCGTAGTGCGTCGGCAAGCTGGAGCGTCCGATCTTTCCCGCAAACAACCGGATTTCTATCGAACCCGGGTACTTCAATGGCCGCTTGAACTGGCACGATGCGTTGGCGATCACCGGGCCTTCTGCCTGATCCGCCCCGCCCGCACCGCCACCCCATGTTTCCATCCAGCTGATCCGCGCCTGCTCCATGTAGCGGAAATACACGGTATTGTTCACGTGCATCATGGCGTCCATGTCGCCCCAGCGGATCGGGAGTAATTCCGTATGCACCAACTTAGTGCCAACTTCAGCGTCCGCTTGCGCGTCACCGCGCCGGATTTCTGTATCAGACAAGGCCTTCATCGCCACGCAGAGTGATTCATTCCAATCGGTTGTTGCTGTGCGACAAAACCTGAAATTATATGCATTTCTGCCTAAAAAACAACCAATTAATCTGCATGCGGCCTCTTGACAAGACGAAAAAATGGGGGCCGAAGCCCCCACAAATCAAGCACTTGCCGCGCGGCCGGCGGCGGCGGCAACTTCTTGGCTGCCTCAGGTCACCGCCAGGCCGTCGTCTGCCGCGATGGCAGCGCCGTTGATAAACCCGGACGCGTCGGACGCCAGCAACAGCAGCAAGGCGTCGAGGTCTTCAGGCTTGCCGACACGGCGGCGCGGCAGCAGGTTCACCAGTTTTTGCCCGGCCTCGGTCTGAAAATGGGCCGCGTTGATTTCGGTTTCGATATAGCCGGGGCAAATCGCGTTGACGTTGATGCCGTAGCGGCCCCATTCGAGCGCCATCGCGCGCGTCATATGAATCGTGGCGGCCTTGGACATGCAATAGACCGACAGTTGCGACATGACCTTCATGCCGGCAACTGATGCAATATTGATGATGCGCCCTGGGGTTTTGGTGGCGATCATCAGTTTGCCAGTCTGCTGCGCGACAAAATACGCGCCCTTGGCGTTGGTGTTCATCACAAAATCGTAGTCGTCTTCGGTGGTATCGACAATGCGCGCGGTGGCGGAGACGCCCGAGTTATTGACCAGAATGTCGATTTTCTTCAAATCATTTTCAACCTGCGCGATACAG
>JANOYK010000203.1:0-5341 GCA_031428855.1 Burkholderiales bacterium
CATCACCGAGCAGGTGCCGACGCTCGCTACCAGCTGGTTGTTCACATCGGCCACTTCTTCGGCATCGATTTCTTCGGCGCGAAATTTGGCCCAGTAGCGGCGGCAATCGGTACACGCGCCGACCCGCTCGGAGCGGTGCGAGCCGGTCAGCATCGAGCCGGTGATGAGTTGAATCGCCGGCAACCCAGCCGAGGCCGCGCCCATCAACTGGGCCGGCACGGTCTTGTCGCAGCCGCCGATCAGCACAATCGCATCCATCGGCTGCGCGCGGATCAACTCCTCGGTGTCGATCGACATCAGGTTGCGCAGATACATCGAGGTCGGTGCGGCGAAGCTCTCGTGAATCGAGATGGTCGGAAAGTCCATTGGCAAACCACCCGCCATCAACACGCCGCGCTTGACCGCCTCAATCAACTGCGGCGCGTTGCCGTGGCACGGGTTGTAGGCGCTGCCGGTGTTGGTGATGCCGATCACCGGGCGATCGAGCGCGCGGTCACTGTAGCCCGCGCCTTTGATGAAGGCCTTGCGCAGGAACAGGGAGAAGCCGGTGTCGCCGTAGCTGGTGAGGCCCTTGGACATGCCAGAGGCAGGTACGGTGTGACCTGACATGCCGGCGGCAGGTACGGTGTGACCTGACATGCCGGCGGCAGGAGCCGCGTTAAGCGGCATGCTGCCGCTGGTGGAAGGGGAGGAAGCGGCCGGGAGTTTGGCAGAGGCAGTCATGACAATCGATGGAGTGGACTTGCCCGAATCTTATCGGGTTGCCGCCCCGGCCGGGTTTTGCATGCCCGCGCGCTGCGCGCAGCACGCTCTGATGACCTTACACGCGCACCACCTGGTCTTTGAGCGACCAAAGAATCGCCAGCACATCGGTGCGTGTGGCGGCGTCGACGCCGTTCTTGTCCAGAGCGGCCATGGCATCGTCAATCGTGGCAACGAACTCCTGCTCACTGATATTCATGCCCTTATGCGTGGCCACCATGTCCTTGCCGCTGTAGGCTTCGGGCCCGCCCGCACCGGCGCAGAAAAATTCGGTCGCGCGGCGCTCGACCCGCTCGAGATCCTCGCTCGCTTCGAAGCGGGACTTGATGAGCGGGTTGGCGAGATGGTTCTTCATGAGGTCGCGGACGATCCGCGTAATTCCTTCACGGCGGCCGAGACGTTCGTACAACGATGTATTGGTCTGAGTCATGTCGTAATCTCCATTGAAAAATTGGCGAAGTCCGCGCTGCGGCTCGCTAGACGCGGCGGCGTGAGCACCGGGTTGACAGCGTGGCGATCGATGGCGTCGCCGGCGATTCCTGCTGCGCCGCCCAGGCACCGGTACAGGCTGGCAGTCAAGCGGCTGCCGTTTTCGGGCGGGCCAGCCATGAGTTGTACTCGACGGCACCGCGATCGCTGTCGCGATCTCCCAGGTCGCGGCGGAACGCCGCCATCGTGCGCGTGATGGCCGCTTCGAGATGGCGGATCGACTCGCCGGTGATTTGCTCCGGCAAGTTCAGTGTGGCTGCCGTGCCGCCAGGGAGGGGAAACTCCAGATGTCGCAATGTCATGGTTTGCTCCAGTGTCAGAAATCGGGATGCGATTGATCCCGCGAAACCGCAGCATCCGGTGTGAGCGTTCCTCGATCGTTCCTGGGGCTCTGCGCACTTGCCAAGCATCGGAACGGCCAGCATACTGCTGCGTATGACTGACGTTTTTCAGACCGGCACATCAGCAGACGTTCCAATTCTCGAGGTGCGTCTGCTGGGGGGCTTCGCCGCCGCCATCGACGCTGTTGACGTGGCCGCAGAGCGCTGGCCGAGCCTGCGCGCCACCCACCTCGTGCAGTTGCTCTGTTTGCAGCCGCGCAACCGGCTCACGCGCGACCAGGTGATCGATGCGTTGTGGCCGCAGCTTGAGCCGGAGGCCGGCGGTGCCAATCTGCGCAAGGCACTGCATCATGCGCGGCAAGCTCTTGGCCGCCACGACAGTATTGCGGTGCAGGGCAGCGAAGTAGTCCTGTGGCCGGGCCGCGCACCCGTGATTGATGCGGAGGCCTTTGAGCGCCGCGCCGGGGTGGCCCTGGCAAGCCGCGAGCAGGCGGCCTGCAACGCAGCAGCGGCCACCTATGGCGGCGACCTGCTGCCCGGTGCGCGCTACGAGGCCTGGACCGAACCGGCGCGCGAGCGTCTGCGCGCCCGCCACCTGCAATTGCTGCGCGTTGGCGCGCAGTGGGAGCGGCTCGCGCGGCTCGAACCAACCGATGAAGCGGCGCATTGTGCCCTCATGACAGCCGAGCTCGCAGCCGGCAATCGTGCGGCGGCATTGCGCTGGTACGCCCATCTTCGCGACGCCTTGCAACACGATCTTGGTGTCCTGCCCGGACGCGACACTGAAGCGGTCTACGAACGCTGCATTGCCGGGCTGCAATCGGCCGGCCCAGGTTTTGCCGGCCGTGCCGGGGTGCTCGCCCAAGTGGCGGCATGGCTCGGTATGCGTGCGGACGACCGCCCGGGCTGCATCGTGCTGCGTGGCGCGGCGGGTATTGGCAAGACAGCGTTATGCCGCGAACTTGGCGCACGCGCCAAGGCGCGCGGCTGGACGGTGATGCGGATTGACTCGACCCAGACCGGCCACCCCTATGCGGCGGTGACGTCGATCGCTGAAAGCCTGATCCTCGCTGACCGCAGTGTGCTCGACCGGGTGGGTGCGCCGGCGCGGGCGGTGCTGGCGCTGCTCACGCCTTTGGCCGCAGCCACCGGCACCCTGCCGGGTCCGCTGGGACGCCATCAGGTGGTCGGCGCGGTCCGCCGGCTGATCCTGGCTGACTCGGGCGGTGCCGATGTGCTCGTTCAGGTTGACGATATGCACCTTCTCGATGACGCCGATGTCGAGGTGCTGGTGCATTTGGTCACGGCGGGGCCGCCGGTCTGCGTGTTGGCGGCCATGCGCGCGCCGGCGGCCGGCTCGGCATCTGCGCGCAGCATCTCGCGCCTGCAGCGCGCCGGTCTGCTGCAACAGATCGATCTCGAACCGCTCGACGAGGACGAGACACGCGGCCTGATCGAACGCGCTGTGCCCGCGCCGATGGCGGGCGCACTGGTTGCCCGCATTATCCGCACTGCTGCGGGCAACCCGTTCTTGGCGCTTGAACTCGCGCGCTGCGCCGAGGCTGACGCTGAAGCCCGGCTGCCCGCCAGCGCGGCTGAGGCCATTATGGCGCGCCTATGCGACGTTTCCGCCCCCGTGCTGTCCTTGCTGCAGTGGTTGGCGCTGGCTGGCGAACAGTTCGATGCCGGTCTGGCCGAAGTGCTTGCGTCCGAGGTTCACGTGCTGCCGTTCCCCGCGCTCGACGCCGCGCTGGCGGCCGATGTGCTCACGCCTGCCGGCACGCGCTACCGCTTCCGCCACGATCTTGTGCGGCAGGCGCTAATCGAGCAGATCGCGCCACACCGGCGGCTGAAAATGCACCGGGTAATTGCCCTGCGCCAGACCGAACTGGACATGCCGCCAGCCAGTATCGCGCGTCATCTGCTCGACGCGGGCAGCGCGCGCGCCGCGATGCCATGGCTCATCGCAGCGGCGCGCAACGCGATGCGGGTCGCGGCTTTCAGCGACACTTTGCGCCACTTGGAGCCTGTGCTGGCGTTTCAGGCGGATCACGCCGAGGCCCTGCGCCTGCGCGCCGAAGCGCTCGACGCCCAAGGCGATCCAACTGCGATGACGGCGTATCGTGCTGCGGCGGCTGTGGCCGGCGAGGCCGACAGCCACGATCTGCGCGCCAGGGCCGCGCTGGTCCAGGTAAAGCAAGGCGACCCCAAGGGTGCCCTGCAGGCGCTGGAGGGACTGCAACCTGTGTCGGTCGATGGCCGGCTGTGCGTGGCGTTGGCCTACAGCGGTGCGGCGGCACTGGGTGTGGGCGACCCGGCCACCGGCACAGCCAAGGCGGCCGAGGCGCGCCGGCTGGCGCTGCAGTCCGGTGACACCGCCGCGCTGGTGATCGCGTCGTGGGCCCAGGCGGCAGCAGCGCACGCTCGTGGGGAACTGCATCAGAGTGTCTGGAACGACCTGTACGAGACTAGCCACGTGCCGCACCTCGCCATGCGTGTGTTCGATGGCCAGCTCTGCATCACCCAGCGCTTTCTCTACGGGGCGCGGCCCTACGCGGAGGTCATCGCGTTTGCCCACAAGCTGACCAGCGAGGCGCAGCGGATTGGAGCCACTCGTGGCTATGCGTTCGGCATCACGCTGCGTGGCGAGGCGGAGTTGCTGTCGGGCGATCTTCAGGCGGCCCGCGAGCATCTGCGCGAGGGCGCGCGGCTGCACCGCGCCATCAACGGTCCGACGGGCGAAGCGTTTTCGCTGCAACGCCTGGCTGAAGTGTCCTGGTACGAAGGGCGGCGCGACGAGGCCCGCGCGCTGATCGGCGAAGCGCTTGATGTGGCGCGTCAGACCGATGTCGGCTTTCACCTGCTCGACCGCATCTATGGCACTCGCATCCTGCTGCACAGTGACGACCCTGCCGCGGCGCTGCATGCACTGGAAGACGCCAGCGTCTCGGTGCGCGGCCCGCTGGAGACCTGCCCGGGCTGCCGCATCACCTTTGCCGTGCCGGCGGCGATTGCCGCCGCCCGCGCCGGCGCGCTCGACCTGGCCCTCAAGCACGAAGAACAATGCGCCTATCTGGCCAACGTGGTCATGCGCCTGCCGGCCTGGTACGCCGCGCACGACGAGGTGCGCGGGCATATTGCAGCGGCTCGCGGCAGCAACGGGGACGACCCCGCTGCGCGCTTCGCCGCCGCATCTGCGCGGTTTCGTGAAGCCGGTCAACCCCTCGACGCCGCGCGCTGTGACCGGCTTGCGAGTGAGGCGGTGCCGCGGCCACGCTAATGCGGTGATTCGTATGTAATGCGCTAAATTGCACACTACCTTTGCCGCATTGAAAGACCCGCACGGAGAACATCGCCATGCCCGACCTGTTTGACAATCCCATGGGACTAATGGGATTCGAATTCGTCGAATTCGCCTCACCCATGTCCGGCGTGCTCGAACCGGTTTTTGAAAAACTCGGCTTCACTGAAGTCGCGCGGCACCGCTCCAAAGACGTGTCGCTCTACCGCCAGGGCGCGATCAACTTCATCGTCAACCGCGAGCCGCGCAGCGCCGCCGCTTACTTTGCCGCCGAGCACGGCCCGTCTGCCTGCGGCATTGCCTTCCGCGTGCGTGACTCGCACGCTGCCTACAAACGCGCGCTCGAACTGGGCGCGCAGCCGGTGGACATGCCGGCCGGCCCGATGGAACTGCGCCTGCCCGCGATCAAGGGCATCGGCGGCGCGCCGCTGTATTTGATCGACCGGTT